>JAVWYO010000116.1:0-5876 GCA_036661515.1 Muribaculaceae bacterium
ACAAAAAACTAAAATGCGAAAAAAGGGTGCGTACACTGCGTAACGTGCGTACACCATGAAATGTTATTTTTTTGGATTAGAGTCTTTCTTGAAATGGTCGTTGTACATCTTAATACCGAAAATAATAGTACTCATTAGTGTTGTGCATAGATTTGTGAGTAGGAGAGGTAGGTTGTCGAGTAGGTATCCTTGAACTACAAATAAGATGCTTCCTATCCCCATTAAAAGGAATGTTCCCATTGCGATGTCGTCGGTAGAGCGTGTGCGGATTGTACGAATTGTCTGTGGTAGATATCCGAAAATCATTGCTACGCATGCCGAGTATCCAACGATTGTAATTATAAGCTCTTCTGTTGGCATATCGGTAAATATATTCAATATTTCCATAATCAGTTTTTTAAAGTTAGGCGACAAATATAATTAAAATTTATGTACTTATAAATATTGTGTATTATATTAAATGATAATAAGGTAGTATCTTTACATATAATTATGAAAAGTAGAGGTTATGAAAATATTGATAGTTAGTAAAGAAAATAAGGCTCTTTGTGCTATGGCGCATGAGTTTATGCAGGCGCATGATGATAATATGATAGTTTGCTCGGCGGTGATTGCTGATGATAACGATTATGGTGTTCATAATGTGACTGAATATCAAAATGAACCGTGGGATTATGTTATAACAATTGGTGATGCCGACGAGGTGTGTGATAAGACATATTTTCATGGAGTGGTGCGTAATGTTTTGAGACTTGGAGTAGATAATGAAACATGTGAGTCGTTTACTGGTGATAAATGCCAGTTGATACGCGATGATATATATAGTAAAGTGAGAAATTTGTATTCCGATAATATAAGAGGTGGTGGTAAGATGTGTAGTTGTGGGGCGAATGATATATGCCGTTGCGATTAATTTGATGTCGTTTTGAAATTCTTGCAGTAGCTTTTATATTGATATGTGAGGTTATCATTTAATATATTTATTAACTTTGTGGGTGGCTTGTAGCCTAATGTGGAAAATATTAATAACAATATAGATATAATAAGATGAGTAAAGAGACTATTAAAAATCTTGAAGCGTTGCGTGAAGCTATGAGAAAGGTACACGTAGATGCAATTATTATTCCTGGAACCGATGCACATCAGAGTGAATATGTTAGTGATCACTGGAAAATGCGAGATTGGGTAACTGGATTTACTGGGTCGAATGGTACGGCAGCTGTTACGCTTGATTCCGCAGGACTATGGACTGATTCTCGATATTTCCTACAAGCTGAAGCCCAATTGGCCGATTCAGGCGTTACATTATATAAGGAGGATATTGCTGGAGAACCCACAATAAATGATTGGCTTGCTAATGAGCTATCGGAGGATAATATTGTTGCCGTTGATGGAACTTTGTTTTCGTTGAATAAAGCATCTGAAATAGAGGCATTTTGTGGAATAAATGGATTCCGTTTTGCTCCTGACTTTGCTCCTTTTGATGCAATATGGAGAGAGCGTCCATGTCGTCCACAAGGAGAGGTGTATGTTCATGAAGAAAAATTTGCTGGAGAGACGGTAAATGAAAAGATAGAAAGAGTTCTTGCTATTGTTGAGAAACACGGAGCTGAATCATTGTTTATACCAGCTCTTGATGAAATAGCATGGCTGTATAATATAAGGAGTAATGATGTAGCCTTTAATCCTGTCGTTATTTCTTATGCCTTTATTTCAAATGACAAAAGAATACTATTTGTTGATGAGAAAAAGATAGGCGCTGATGTAGCAGCCTATTTTAAAGCAAATGATATAGAAACTAAACCATACGAAGATGTTGTAAAATTCTTGAGCAAGATTTCAAGACATGAAATTGTGCTTATCGACCCAAATGTAGTGAGCGATACACTTGCTCGCGCTATGGATTGCGAGAAGGTGTTTGCAAAATCACCGATTGTGATGCTAAAGGCTGTGAAAAATGATGTTCAACTATCGGGAACTCGCGCAGCAATGGAACGCGATGGAGCGGCACTCGTAAAAATGTTTATGTGGATAGAAAAAGCCGTGCCAGCAGGTGGAGTAACGGAGCTTGACGTGTGGGAAGTAGGAAAGGGATATAGAGCAGAACACCCATATTATAGAGGTGACAGTTTTGGCATGATATGTGGCTATAAAGAACATGGAGCAATAGTTCATTATACTGCAACAGAAGATAGTGCATCAACTCTTAAAAATGAAGGTATGCTACTCATTGACTCTGGAGCACAATATTTAGATGGAACGACCGACATCACTCGTACTATATCTCTTGGAAATCCAACGGCTCAAGAAATTCATGATTTTACTCTTGTCCTAAAAGGACATCTTGCAATAGCTACACAGATATTCCCCGTAGGGACACGAGGAAGTCAACTTGATGCACTGGCTCGTCAATATCTATGGAAAGAAGGATTATCGTATCTTCATGGTACGGGTCATGGTGTAGGACATTTCCTTGGAGTGCATGAGGCTCCTCAAAATATACGACTAAATGAAAATCCTACAAAGTTGCGTCCGGGAATGATAACATCTGATGAACCAGGACTATATCGTGCAGGACAGTATGGCATAAGAACTGAAAATTTAGTGCTAACTGTGCCAGCAATGCATACTGAAGAATTTGGCGATTTCTTGAAATTTGAGACACTAACGCTATGTCCTTATGATAGTAAACTGATAGACGTGGCTATGCTTACCGACGAAGAACTTTCATGGGTGAATGCTTATCATGAAACGGTGAGAGAGCGACTTAGTAAATATCTCAATGAAGAGCAAGTTGCTTGGCTAAACAATAAAACAAAGAAATTAAACAGATAAAAAAGAAAATATAAATGGCATTAATAAAGACAGTTAGAAATTTTACCCCTAAAATGGGTAAGGATTGTTTCCTTGCCGATAATGCTACTATTATAGGCGATGTGACCATGGGCGACGAGTGTAGCGTGTGGTTTAACACTGTGCTACGAGGAGATGTAAATACTATAACGATAGGTAATCGCGTGAATATTCAAGATGGCTCGGTACTTCATACGTTGTACGGAAAATCAACTATTGAGATAGGCGATGATGTGTCGATAGGACATAATGTTACCATACACGGAGCATCAGTACGCAATCTTGCGCTTATAGGAATGGGAGCAGTGGTTCTCGATCATGCCGAAGTGGGAGAGGGCGCAATAGTAGCTGCCGGTAGTGTTGTGCTTAGTAATACTAAAATAGGTGCCAATGAATTGTGGGGAGGCGCACCAGCTAAATTCATAAAGATGGTTGATGCAGCTCAAAGTAAAGAAATAAATCAAAAGATTGCACGTAACTATTTGATGTACTCGAAATGGTATAGTGAGTAGAACAGAAAAATTATATTAGAAAATAACATTGCCCAGACGGTTTCTAAGGGCAATGTTTTTTTGTGTTTTATCTTACAATAATTGGTGGTGGAGTTGGGCGTATTGTCGGATTCCCTTGATAATTCCCGCTACCATTGTTTATCATGTTTTGAACCATATCGAGAACTATGGGTCCTATGTCAATTCCAAATTTTGCTCCTCTTATATTAATGTAAGGTGCTATTATTGGTAGCGTTCGCCAACGACCACTATAAGGGTCGTAGCATTGTTGCACGCCAAAGTCGGTTCCAAATTTCTCGGAGAACTTAACTGATAACGAGCCTCCGTATGATGAATAAGGTAGCACAGACATTGCCGCTCCTGAATAAAAACCGTTGTTAGATTGTACCGAGCCAAAAACATTAAGAGTGAATGTGTCGTTTATTTTATAGCTTGCAATACCGCTAAAGCCAAAGTTATTGTATATGCCATTTACTAAATTATATTTTTGTCCTGTCAGCGTACCAGAGATTGTAAGACGCTCAAAAGATTGTGTAAATCCTATTCCGAAACTACCGATAGAGCCAATGGTAGGGTATGTGGTGTAGCTCCCAATTCCGAATAAAGCACCAGTATCCCAAGATGATATTATTCCAGAGTTACTCCAGTCGCGAGCAAAAGGGTTACGCTCAAATATAAAAGGCTTTGAGATTGAGTAATTTGGTTGATTTTGATAGTTTGGAATAGATGTAACGCTAAAGTCATTTTTGATGTTGAAATTTGGTACAATCTTATTGAACTTGTATAGCTCATTTTGATATTGGTTGTATGGCTGTATTATAGCCTTTGGAAATAACGGTCTGAAAGAAGCACCATTTTCTTGCCCTATTAATAATAGAGGTGAGAATATAACTAATATAAGAGACTTGACCTTGTTCATAATATTGCTATAATGTTTCGACCAAAGTTATAAATATATATTTGTTTAAAAAAATATAGATGTTTATTTTTTGAGTTGTAGATTAAAAAGAAGTTTTATACCTTTGCAAAGCAATTGAGAGGAGGTAAACGCTTATTATAGAGTATAAAATAGAAATATAGAAAAAGGAAAAGGCTCAAATTGAGCCTAATTGTTTGCAACTTATAATATAAATAAGGTGCAAGCATATTGACTTATGTGGTTTTTAATAAAATAAGAGGTCTAAAATTTTGCAGAATAAAAAAGTATGTATAATTTTGCACCGCTAAAAGTATAGATAATATTTATAAAATAAAATAAGAAATGATAATTGTACCAGTAAAAGAAGGCGAGAATATTGAAAGAGCTTTGAAGAAATTCAAAAGAAAATTTGAAAAGACAGGTGTAGTTAAAGAATTACGCAGCCGTCAAGCATTTGCTAAACCATCGGTTGTAAATCGCAAGAAAATGATTAAGGCAGTGTATGTTCAACAACTTCGCGAGGTTGAAGAATAAATAGTCTTATTTTATTTGGAAATGTAAAAAAAACAGCATACATTAGTAGCGTAGAAGTTAATAAACGATATGCGCTCTATGCTGATTGATACTTTCTTAAAATATATACGGTATGAGTTGAATCTTTCGACTCATACCGTTTTGTCTTATAAAAAAGATGTTGAGCAGTTTGGCAAATTTGTATCTGGAGGCTCTGATACTATTGATTTTGAAAGCGTTACACTTAATGATATTAGGGCATGGATGGCATTTTTGGCTAAGTCGGGCGATGTAATGCGAACGATACGACGAAAGGTGCAAGCGCTAAGAGCTTTGTTTAAATTTATGATGAAGCGAGGTTTGATAAGCGCAAATCCAGCTGAGGCGATAGAAATGTCGAAATTGCCGAAGTATCTTCCTTCTTATATAAGGAGTGAAAATATGGATATGTTGCTTTCAGCTGAAATTGATGAGAACGATTTCATTTCGGTGCGAGATAGAATGATTGTCTTAATGCTATATTCAACGGGAATACGTCGAGCTGAATTGATAGGACTTGAAGATATAGCCGTAGATGATGTAGCTTGCCAAATAAAGGTGCATGGGAAGCGAAATAAAGACCGTATTATTCCATTTGGCGAAGAAATGAGAGAAGCTATCTGTCGATATCGAGTATTGCGAGCAAAAGAAGTTGGAGAAGCGTGCGAATCGTTTTTTGTACGTCTCGGAGGTGAACCATTATATCCGTCGTTGGTATATAATGTAGTGCATACGAGTTTGGCAAAGGTAGGAGGCGGAAAGAAACTGAGCCCACACGTTTTGCGACATAGTTTTGCATCTGTGATGCTCAATAATGGAGCACAACTTAATAGCGTGAAAGAAATCTTAGGGCATGAATCCCTTGCTGCGACGCAGGTGTATACGCATATAACGTTTAGTGAACTAAAACAAAATTATAAACTTGCTCATCCAAGAGCTATTAAAAAAGGAGGTTGATATGGACGTAAAAATTAAAGCAATTCATTTTGATGTATCTGAAAAGTTAGTTACCTTTATTAATAAGAAGGTTGAAAAGATAT
>JAVWYO010000117.1:0-5850 GCA_036661515.1 Muribaculaceae bacterium
CTACCTGTTTATCAATTCTATTACGTCGCTTTTCTCTATCTCATTTATTTATATTATATTTGTAGTAATAAGAATAATAATAACAGGGATATATAATGAAGAGTGAACGACCTTTGATTTTAATTAGTAATGATGATAGTATTACAGCAAAAGGAATATATGCGCTTATTGATTTTGCAAGTGAATTTGGTGACATTTTTGTAGTAGCTCCTTCGTTGCCTCAATCTGGCAAATCGTCGGCAATAACGGTTGAAACACCACTTAGAGCCACACGTTTACCTGACTATAAAGGCGCAACGATGTATCATGTTAATGGCACTCCTGTCGATTGCACTAAACTTGCACTTAATAGTTTAATGCCACGAAATCCCGACTACATAATTAGTGGCATTAATCACGGTGCAAATACAGGTAACAGTGCCATATATTCGGGAACAATGGGTGTAGTATTTGAAGGTAATGTCAGAGGCATTCCAAGTATCGGTTTTTCTTATTTAGATCATAAAAGCGACACCGATTTTTCACCATGTAAGCCTATCGTAACAAAAATACTTCGCGATGTAATAGCAAAAGGACTTCCACAAGGTGTAAGCCTAAATGTGAATATGCCAAAGGATTGCATAATAAAAGGGACTAAAGTGGCACATGCCGCTAAAGGGGTGTGGAGCGAAGAATTTCAGAAGAGAATAGATCCTCATGGACATGAATATTATTGGTTAACAGGTAAATATATAAACTATGAGCCAGAGAGCACTGAGACCGATTTATATTGGCTTAGTCAGCAATATGCCAGCGTGGTGCCATGCCAAGCCGACCAAACAGCTTTTAGTGCAATAAAAGATATTGATAAGTTATTGAAATGAAATATAAAAGCATTTTGTAACTTTGTGGCACTTTAAAATAAAAACTGGATAAAAATATTATAATGAACAGCAAGGTAAGGGTACGTTTTGCTCCATCTCCAACAGGAGCTCTTCACATTGGCGGTGTGCGCACTGCTTTATATAATTATTTATTTGCTCGCCAAAATGGCGGCTCTATGATTTTAAGAATTGAAGATACCGATTCGGGGCGTTTCGTTCCCGGAGCCGAAGATTATATTAACGAAGCTCTTGCATGGCTTGGAATAAATATTGATGAAGGTGTGCGAGAAGGTGGTGATTATGGCCCATATAAGCAGTCAGAACGTCGTGAGATATATCGAGAAAACGTCGATAAACTCATAGCCAATGGCAATGCTTACATCGCATTTGACACCCCCGAAGAACTTGAAACAAAACGCGCAGAGATAGCTAATTTTCAATATGATGCGTCAACTCGTGGAATGATGCGTAATTCCTTGACTTTATCAGCCGATGAAGTAAAAACGCTTATTGACAATGGCACAAAATATGTAGTGCGTTTCAAGATTGAGCCAAATAGAGATATTATTGTTAATGACTTACTTCGAGGTGCAGTGACAATAAATTCATCAATTCTTGATGACAAAGTATTGTATAAATCAGCCGACGACCTACCAACATATCACCTTGCAAATATTGTCGACGACCATTTAATGCTCGTTTCTCACGTTATTCGTGGTGAGGAATGGCTCCCTTCAGCTCCTCTTCATATACTTCTATATGAAGCTTTTGGCTGGGCTGATAGCATGCCTCAATTTGTTCACTTGCCGTTATTACTTAAGCCCGACGGAAAAGGAAAATTAAGCAAGCGCGATGGCGACCGTCTTGGATTCCCTGTATTTCCACTCGAATGGCACGACCCTAAGAGCGGTGAAATATCTTCGGGATATCGCGAGGCTGGTTATCTGCCTGAAGCGGTTATCAATTTCCTTGCGCTACTTGGCTGGAATCCAGGAAACGACCAAGAAATAATGTCGATGGCTGAACTTATCGATAAATTCTCTTTTGAACATTGTTCAAAGAGTGGAGCAAAATTTGATTTCGAAAAAGGAAAATGGTTCAATCATAAGTATCTACAAGAAATTTCCGACGAAGGACTTGCAGCATTATTTATGCCAATACTTGAAGAAAAAGGAATTAAAAACTATGATACCATTTATATAGCAAAAGCCGTAGGAATGGTAAAGGGACGCATATCATTTATAAAAGATTTATGGGAACAAGCAGGTTTTTTCTTTGAAGCACCTACTACATTTAGCGAAAAAGATGTAAAAAAACGCTGGAAAGAAGACACCCCCACTAAAATGGAAGAACTCATAGGCATTCTGGAGGGAATTAATGACTTTAGCTCAGCTGCATCGGAAGAAATTGTGCTTGCTTGGATTACAAAAAATGAATATCACATGGGCAATGTCATGAATGCTTTCCGATTAACTGTGGTGGGCGAATGCAAAGGTCCACACATGTTTGACATTACTGAATTAATAGGAAAAGAAGAAACAATAAAGCGTATTCGTAAGGGTATCGAAACAATAAAAACTATCTAATGATAAAGTCGATACTAATATCATTAGCCCTCCTTTTCGCAACAGTGCAGGGAGCAATAGCACAAGGTTTTAATTGGAGTGTTGACCTCAATGCCTTTTTTGATAATCGCGAAGGTGACGATTTTTATACTCCTGCCGAAACAATTTTTGCGACAAGGTTAGCACCCGAAATAGGAATATCATTCTTAGGGGGCGCACATAGCATCGCTGGTGGTGTTTCTTGGATTCAACCTGTGGGTAATGGCTGGAACGACTATAAGCTATGTCCAACGCTCTACTACCGTTATATGTCACCAACGTGGCGTTTTACTTTTGGTATGCTACCTCGCACACAACTCATTGAGCATCTGCCAAATGCGCTGTGGAGCGATAAGATGGCATTTAATGAACCAAATATTAGAGGTTTTCTAATTCAATATGTTCGTCCACAAGGATATGCCGAGTTATCGCTCGACTGGCGTGGACTTCAATCAGAAACACAACGCGAAGCATTTAATGTCAATTTCAATGGCGAATGGAATCCTAAGGGCATATTCCTAATTGGAGGACATGTAATGGTTAACCATTTTGCAAAGCAAAAGAATCCACCGACAGGACAAAATATTGTTGACGACATGGTTGTTAATCCCATGATTGGTATAAATCTTTCAAAGGTCACACCTTTAGATAGTTTCACAATCAAGGGTGGACTACTATTGTCACTCGAACGTGATAGAAATAATGATAATTGGCAGACACCATGTGGAGCACTCATTGACATTGTAGCCGAATGGCGTTTCCTTGGCATAAAAAATACACTATACGCAGGAAAAGCACAATTCCCGCTATATGGCGACTTCGGCGCAGCACTTAACATGGGTGAACCATATTACCAAGCACCATTCTACAATCGTACAAATGTATATGCCTACGTATTCCGCAATAGATTTGTAAATCTTGAAGCATCGCTCAATTTTCATGTAACAAAAAAGGCTTTTGGCTTTCAACAACAACTCCTGTTACGAGTGTACATGGATAATGAACTTTGGAGCAAACGCAACGAAAAAAATGCTCGTGGTGAACACTTGCGAAATATTTATTAGCATTCATAAAAATTGCTTATGAATTTATTATACAACACAGCAATATCAGCTTATCGACTCGGCGTGAAAATCGTAGCGCATCGTAACGAAAAAGCACAAAAAATGCTCACTGGGCAAGCTGAGACTTTTGACATAATTCAAAATCACATAAAATCCACCGACAAATATATATGGATTCACGCATCTTCTCTTGGCGAATTTGAACAAGGACGACCTCTTATCGAGATGATAAAGCGCAACAATCCCACTCAAAAGATACTTCTTACTTTTTTTTCACCATCGGGCTATGAAGTACGTAAAAATTATAGCAAAGTAGATGTTATCTGCTATCTACCATTTGATTTACCTAAAAATGTAAACCGATTTCTTGATATAGTAAAGCCAAAAATAGCAATTTTCATAAAATATGAATTTTGGGGAAACTACCTGCAAGGTCTCCATGAAAGGGGTATTCCTGCTTATATCATTTCTGCTATTTTCCGCCCTACTCAATCGTTTTTTAAACCTTACGGCGCAACGTTTCGCAACATGCTGAAGTGCTACACCACAATATTTGTGCAAGATGAAGAATCGAAGCAATTACTTTCAACTATTGGTATTACCAACGTCAAGATTATGGGCGACACTCGGTTTGACCGCGTAACCGACATTCTCGCAGGATGTAAACCATTCCCTACTGTAAAGGAATTTGTAAAAGACTCTTTTACTCTTATTGTGGGTAGTTCATGGCAACCCGATGAAGATATTTACATTCCATACTTCAACTCACACCCCGAGATAAAGCTAATTATCGCACCACATGAATTATCCCCTGCTCGAATAAAGGAGATTACATCACGCATAACACGTCCTGTACAACTATATTCCACCGCAAATGAAGAAACAATTGCAAATGCCGAATGCCTGATAATTGACTGCTACGGAATCCTATCATCATGCTATCGATACGCAAAAGTTGCATATATTGGAGGCGGATTTGGAGTAGGAATACACAACATCAACGAAGCTGCCGTTTATGGCATTCCAGTAGTATTTGGACCAAATTATCGCAAATTTAAAGAAGCGCACGACCTCATAGCAAATGGAGGCGCGTTTACCATAAGCTCTTCTCAAGAATTTTCATCTTTAATGGACAACCTAACCGCCAACCCCACATATTGCGCCACACATGGCACTATTGCAGGGCAATACATTGAAAAGAATCTCGGCGCAACCATTGGCATCTACAACGATATTTTCCAGTTACGAACAAGTACTATTCAGAATCGGGTCTGAATGTCTGGCAGAATGCGAAGTGTCCAACCATAATATGGGCAAAGAGATTCTAAAAAACAATCTGATTATGACTCAAAATTAAACTTTAAGGTTTATTATTACGATTTTTATTGAATTTATCGCATTCTTGCATTACCTTTGTATCAAAATTAGAAACAAATGGCATCTCGGAAAGAAGTAGCCTCATTTTTATCAACTTTTATTGCGAAAAGCAAAATATTAGGGATAATTTTTCGAGGTGATAGATTAAAAAACAGACAGACTTTAGCTAATTTGGAGATAACTGAACTCCAAAGGAACGAAGAAATACTAAGTCTCGAAGTCGAACATTACTCCTCTGGCCCAAACAAAGATGTTCTGAATAAAGGAGAGGATATGTGGGTATTTGGAAAAAGGATTAAAGACAAAGAGATATACATAAAGATAACCCTCGGTGGTTATGGCGGTAGAACTTTTTGCATTTCTTTCCATATTGCAGAGCGTAAAATGAATTATCCATTTTCTGAAAAAAAATAATGATATGAAAAGTCCATTTACAGGCGGCACAGTTTCGCTACATACAGAAAATATGGAGATCACGTTTAGAAAGGAGAACTTTACGGTGGTATCTCAATATTATAAATGCAACGATACAGGTGAAGAGTTCACAACAAAAGAGCAAGATGGATTAGCCATCAATCAAGTCTACAACCAGTATCGAGAGAAATATGGTATTCCATTTGTCGAGGACATTAATGAAATACTTAACAAATACGGTATCTCGGCAGCAAAAATGTCGAAAATATTGGGCTTTGGAGATAATCAATATTTAAAGTACACGAAAGGAGAAATTCCGAGTGTTTCCAACGGCAGAATGATTGCCCTAATTCAAGATGTATCTGAATTTAAAAAACTACTCATTAATGCGCAAAATGAATTTACGCCTGATGAATTATTGAAAATTAATAAAAAGATTGCACCACTCCAAGATGACAATACGACATTCATTGAGCAATTGATTGTCTCTATGGCATTCACTTTTAATAATAAATCAATATACACAGG
>JAVWYO010000118.1:0-5829 GCA_036661515.1 Muribaculaceae bacterium
ATGTCTTTATTGGTGTCATTACAATAAAAGCACTTACCAAGAATGCGATAGCAGCAATGATAATGATAGATGAAATCACAACTTTTACTCTCGACAGCTTAATACTCCAAAGCTCATTGAAAGTATTTTCACTGACAAATATCAATCGATAACGACGTTTTATTTTTTGAGTAGAAAACTTATAGTCAGATAATTTCATGTTGTAGATGTTTTTGTTTTCATTTCCGAAACAAAAATAAGAATAAGTTTTTGAATAAAGAGCAAGATATGAAGAAAGTGCATAAAAGGTAAATTTAAATGATTTGTAATGAACATAAAAAATATGCTTTTGTTATTAAATTAGAAAATAATCAAAATGTCGAGTTGTTAAGAGGACTTTACTCTATTCATAAGTAATAGTATAATGATTTACAATTTAATTATGTGAAATTAAAAAACAAAGAAAATGAAAGCAAGAAACATCTTTTTTTCGATCACTGCCGTTAGTTCGGTACTGTTTATGGCTAATACCGCAAGCGCACAAGATGCACTTGTTGTTGAAGAAATTTCGGTGACAGAGACTCCGGTAGATTGTGGAGACCATTATTCATCTTCTTGGAGAGATAATTGGTTTATTCAACTTGGCGCAGGAATACAAATGCCATTAGTGGAAAATTCATTGACGCAAGGTGACGCAAAACGGCATATTACATTAGCCATGAATCTTGGTGTAGGGAAGTGGTTTTCACCTTATATGGGGTGGCGCTTTTCAGCTCTTGGTGGGGCAATACATTGGGATAGTGGCGATTTTAGTAAGGCAAAGTATGTAAATCTAAATTTAGATTTTATGTGGGATATGCTAAACTCGGCAGGCGGAGTAAATACAAAGAGGATATTTAGTATCGTTCCATTTGTAGGACTTGGAGCCACACATGTATGGGACATGCAGTCATCTGCACTAAATATATCGAGTAAAGATGGTATTAAACATCGTACATTTGCTATGCCTGTATCAGCTGGTATTCAATTTAGATTTCGCTTGTGTAATTATGCCGATTTCTTCGTTGAAGCTCGTTCACAATTTTATGGAGACAACTTTAATGGTGTAGCATGTGGCAAACCGATTGATATAAATGTATCGGCAATTGGCGGATTCACGATTCGTTTTACAGGTACCAAGTTTAATACTTATAATCCGTGCACGTATCTAAATTATATCAATCAACTTAATAATCAAGTGAACGCACTACGTGAAGAGGTTGGTGCAACGGCAGCTGCTCTTGCAATTGCAGAATCTCAACTTCCTTGTCCACAAGTTACTCAAGTGCCATGCCCAGAGGTTCAAGCATCAACTCCAATGCTAACGTCGGTACGCTTTGCACTTAATTCGTCGGTGATAACAAACATGGAAATGATAAATGTATATAATGTTGCTGAATGGCTTAAAGCAAATCCTAATGCTAAATTATCTATCAATGGATATGCTGATAAAGATACTGGCACATCTAAGTATAATGAAACGTTGTCACAACATCGCGCAAAAGCAGTAGAAGATGCACTTGTAAAATATGGTGTTAATGTGAATCGATTGACAATTAAAGCGCATGGAAGTGAGATGCAACCTTATGACATCAATAATTGGAACCGTATAGTTTTATTTGTAGAAAAATAGTATTTGTCCTGTATTTAATGATAGAGCCTGTGCAAAAAATGTGCAGGCTTTATTATTATTATTATAGTACGCATCATAAGTGCGTACACTCAGTTTTATAACATTTTAATTATCAGATAGTTAATAGGGGTACGCACAGTACGCAGTGTACGCACCCTTTTTCATATTTCGCTGATTTACCGATTGTTACAAAGATAGTTGCTCACAGTGTATGATTTTTGTGAAAAAGGGGATTAAAGATTGCGTTTAGCTGGTATATTTTCGGTTTCAGATGTTGATTTTTCGGTTTCAGGAAAAGAATAATGGTTTGAAAAAAAATGAGGTGCTATTTTTGCTATCAAAATAATTGAAAGTCAAAAAGATGTCACCATTAGTAAAATCCATTTTATTCATTAGCTTTTGTTCGTTTTACGCTTCATGCGTGTCAACAACAAGCGATGCAAAACGACCCGATGTAATTGTAAAAGTATCTAACGTAAAGGTTCAGGAAACTGATAGCCATAAAGAATATGCTTTTATAGCAAAACCTTATAGGTTATCGGAATTATCTTTTCGTGTAGGTGGACCAATAGAGCGACTTGATCTTTATGCAGGTACCCATTATAAAAAAGGAGATGTAATAGCTTCTATTGACCCGCGCGATTTTCGTATTAATAAGGAACGATCTGAAGCCGTTTATCGTCAAGCGAAAGCCGAGTTTGAACGTGTTAAAACTCTTTATGAAAAGAGCAACTTGTCAGCAAGTACTTATGAAAAGGCAAGGGCAGAATATACAGCTACGAAGGCAAACTATGAAAGTGCAGTATATGAGTTGTCTGATACTCGATTAATAGCACCATTTAATGGCTATATAGAGCAGGTGTATTTAGAAAAACATCAAGAGGCAAGAGCTGGAGAACCAGTGGTGTCTCTTGTGGAGATTGACCAGTTGAAAATAGAGGCTTATGTAAGTGAAAATATAGCTATTAATATGCAAAATGTTAAGGAGGTTTCTCTGCGTTTTGATGCAGAAATTGACAAAGTGTATAAAGCTAAAGTTGTGGAAATATCAAAAAGCACAACACAAAATAATTTATCATATTTATTGACGGCATTACTCCCAAACAAAGATGGGAAGTTATTAGCGGGAATGTCGGGGAAAATATTTTTTGAGATGACTCCAAGTACTTCTAAGATGGCAGTAATACCACAAGTGGCATTGAGTCATCGCCAGTCTGTTGGTGATTATGTTTGGGTTGTAGATACTAAGACCAACAAGGTTAGTAGGCGTAAGATTAGTTGTGGCGATTTATTGCCTAACGGCATGGTTTCAGTTATGGCAGGCTTAAAAGGAGATGAAACATTGGCAGTAAGCAGTCTACGCTTTTTATCAGAAGGAATGCAAGTCGGAATATCTAAAGATGTAGTGCGATGAGTATTATAAAGTATATATTAAAGAACAAATCGGTTACAATTTTATTGCTAATCCTAATCACTCTTGGAGGTGTCTTCTCATATGTAAAAATGGGTAAGCTCGAAGATGCTCCATTTACAATTAAGCAGGCATTAGTGATGACACCATATCCTGGAGCATCACCTTCAGAGGTTCAGACTCAAGTTACCGATGTGCTTGAGGAATCGATACAATCACTTGGTGAGTTGTATTACTTAAAGACTGAGAGTAGGGCAGGCATGTCGAAAATTACAGTTTATGTTAAGAAAGAGATTAGAGCCGATGAGATGCAACAGTTGTGGGATAAGTTGCGTCGTAAAGTAAATGATGTACAAGGCAAATTACCAAAAGGAGCATCAAAATCAGTTGTAAATGATGACTTTGGAGATGTGCTTGGCGTGTTTTATGGATTGACAGGTGCTGGTCGTACTTATCGAGAGCTTGAAGACCAAGCAAAATTAATAAAAAACAATTTGCTTACCGTTGCCGATGTTAGTAAGGTGGAACTATATGGCACACAAATTCCAACAATAGATGTAGAAGTCAGCCCATCGGTATTAGTCAATACAGGTGTCTCGACAAAGGATATAGCGCAAGCATTTGAGGCGCAGAATAAAGTTGTTGATGCCGGAGGAATAGAAACTGAAGATAATAGAATAAGAATAGAATCGACAGGTAATTTTTATTCGTTAGAGGATATTCGTAATTTGACAATAATATCGCGCACAGGAGAGCATTTTAGACTTTGCGATATAGCTACAGTCAAAGATGGATATAAAACTCCAGCAGGAAATATCATGCGTATCAATGGCGAGGCAGGAATAGGCATTGCAATATCAACAGTTCCCACTGGCAATGTAGTGGATATGGCCAGTTTAGTGAAAGAACGAGTTGATGTCTTTTCAGCGACAATGCCAGAAGGTTTTAATCTTATATCTATATATGACCAAGGACATGAGTCGGCAGTAGCAAATGATGGATTTATTTTAAATTTGATAATCTCGGTAATAACTGTTGTCGCAATATTATTGTTTTTTATAGGCTTTAAAAACGGGCTATTAGTAGGTAGTGGCTTGATATTTTCAATTTTTGCAACTCTGATTGTAATGCTTGCCAGTGGCATAGCATTACAGCGAATGTCGCTTGCCGCTATTATTATAGCCATGGGAATGCTTGTTGATAATGCAATTGTCGTGTCGGATTCTGCATTAGTCAACATGCAAAGAGGAATGCGCAAGCGTGTAGCGATTCTACGCGCTTGCTCCTCGACTGCCATACCGTTGCTTGCAGCTACAGTTATAGCAATTCTAACGTTTCTACCTATATATTATTCACCTCATATCACAGGAGAACTATTATCATCATTAGTAATTGTAATAGGTGTATCGTTAATGTTTAGTTGGGTATTTGCTTTAACTCAAACGCCATATTTTATACAGGAATTTGTTCGTCGTCCACGACCAGAAGAACTTAAAGCTACACTTTTTAGTGGTAAGATGTATGACCGTTTTAGAGGTTCATTGAGGTTTGTTATAAGGCATAAATATATTGCTATAACAATTTTGGTATTTATGCTTATTGCATCGGCATGGAGTTTTAAATTTATACCTAAAGTTTTTGTTCCATCTCTCGAAAAGCAGTACTTTACAGTTGATATGTGGCTACCCGAAGGAACACGCATAGAGAAAACGGATTCTGTAATAACAGCGATAGCAAATTATATAAATAGACATGAACAGACTGAAATGGTATCGAGCTTTATAGGCAGAACGCCACCTCGTTATTATTTATCAAATGTAGCATTTGGTCCTCAGTCAAATTATGGACAGCTTTTAGTAAAATGTAAATCGCCAAAACAATCACGAGAACTACATGCTATCTTACAAGACTCGTTACGTGGAGAATATCCAGAGCCACTGCTTAAGGTCAATAAATTTGAATTGAGTCCACTTACAGAAGCTCTTATTGAAGCAAGATTTTTAGGACCCGATGCGGCGGTACTTGATTCGCTGACAACAGTTGCCATAGAGATAATGCGCAAAAATCATAAAGTGGCTGATGCTCGTAATGAGTGGGGCAATATGGCTATGATTATTCGCCCTGTTTATGACCCAGTGAGGGCAGGCACGCTTGGTATAACAAAATCATCGATGATGGAATCGGTTAAGTCAATAGGTGATGGGCTTCCTGTGGGTATCTATCGCGATGACGAGAAGCAGGTTCCCGTTTTATTAAAATCAAATGCTAAGCAAGTTACCGATGCTCGTTCACTTGGTGATTTCTCGATATGGAATGGTGAGAAATCAGCTCCTTTGTCGCAAGTCACAGAACGTATAGAAACTACATGGGAATATCCACAAATAAGGACTTATAATAGGCAACTCTCAATGGCCGCAATGTGTGGTGCAAAATCGGGTTATACTATGGCTGAAATTCATACTGAAATACGAGAGGAGATTGAAAATATAAAGTTGCCAGCAGGGTACACATTCTTTTGGGACTCACAATATAAAGACCAAAGTGAATCATTGCAGGCTATTGCAAAATTCTTTCCTTTAGCATTTTTGATGCTAATTGTTATCCTTGTAGCCCTATTTAGTAATTTCCGCGAGCCGCTAATTATTCTATGTGTATTGCCATTGTCAGTGATTGGTGTTGCCATAGGATTGCTACTTACAGGTTTTGAATTTGTATTTTTCCCTATTGCTGGTTGGCTTGGGCTGCTTGGTATGATAATAAAAAATGT
>JAVWYO010000119.1:0-5773 GCA_036661515.1 Muribaculaceae bacterium
GTGTGAGTTTTTGCTTGCTTATATTGCCCAATATACGCTTGCTTGTTCCATACTTAATGGGCTTCGAGCCAGTTGTGGCCGGAATTGTATGAGGCTGTTAGGGATACATTGCCTTTATAGGCTCCTTGCATCTCTGTGGTGACAATTTCAGTAACTCGTTCAAGTTCTTTTGGGATTACGTCAAAATTTAACTCATCATGAACTTGCATTATCATTTTAGAGTTTATTCCCTCTTTATCAAATCGCTTAGCAATACGTACCATGGCGAGCTTTATTATATCGGCTGCCGTTCCCTGTATCGGTGCATTAATGGCATTGCGTTCAGAGAAACTACGAACTACAGAATTATGTGAGTTAATCTCAGGTAACATTCTCCTACGACCAAATAATGTGGTTACATATCCTTGTTCCTTAGCCCGCTCAATACTTTTATTCATATAATCATGTACCTGTGGATATGTTGAAAGGTATCCGTCGATAAGCATTTTTGCTTCGCTACGAGGGATATTTAATCGTTCAGATAGTCCAAATGCCGATATGCCATAAAGTATCCCAAAATTAGCCGTCTTAGCCTTTCGGCGTTGATCTTGCGTTACATCTTCAATGCTTTCATGGTAAATTTTAGCTGCAGTAAGTTGGTGAATGTCTTCCCCAGCCTTAAAGGCTTCAACCATAGTAGTGTCATTACTTAAGTCAGCCACAAGCCTCAATTCGATTTGGGAATAATCGGCAGAGAAAAATATATTTCCATCAGCAGGAATGAATGCCCGTCTTATTTCACGTCCCTCTTCATTGCGCACTGGTATATTTTGCATATTAGGATTTGTAGAAGAGAGTCGCCCAGTAGCCGTAACCGTTTGGTTATAAGTTGTGTGAATGCGTCCAGTGCTTGGATTTATAAGAGCAGGAAGAGCGTTTACATAAGTAGTAAGTAGTTTTTTAATTCCTCTAAGTTCGAGTATTTTATCTACTAAAGGGTGTTTATCGCGTAACTTTGTCAATATATCTTCTGTTGTGGAATATTGACCACTCTTCGTTCTCTTAGCTTTGTCATCAATCTTTAGTTTATCAAAGAGTATTTCGCCCACTTTCATTGGCGAAGCGGTATTAAATTCTTCGCCTGCAAGCTCATAACATTCAAGTTCCATCTTCTTCATCTGAATAGTTAGTGCCTTAGAATATTCATAAAGGGCATCAACATCAACACGTATTCCACAAATTTCCATATCGGCAAGAACACTAATAAGAGGTAGCTCAATATCATTTAGCAACATCATCATTTCATTCTGTTCAATTGCTCTATTTAATACCGTATATAACTGCAATGCAATATCAGCCGCCTCGCAAGAATAGTCAGTTACAGCCTCAATAGGGGCTTCAATAATACTCTTTTGTCCCTTTCCTTTTGTTCCTAAAACTGTTTCCAGAGGTATTGAACAATATGATAATTCAGTCTCGGCAAGTCGTTGAAAATCGTGGCTAATTTCAGGTTGTAAAAGATAGTGGGCAACTGTCGTATCGTAATATGGCTCACTTATGTTTATACCCTCATTATGCAATATGATGTAATCACGTTTCACATCAGTACCTATCTTCACCAACTTATTGCTTTCAAATACCTTTTTCAGTATCTCCACGCAATCAATACGCTTATCTTTATCGGCAGGAAGTTCAACATAGGTAGATTCATGATTACCAGTACAAAAAGCAATACCCCGCCACACCGCAGTCATCGCATCGCTGCCAGTGGAAGTTAAATAAAATCCACATTTTTCCAAAGTCAATATCTTAGCAACAAGAATTTCTACATCATGCTGTGAGAATATCACTCTATATTTATGGTTAACCGACGAGATACAACCTTTCGATGAAACGTATTCACCAGCGGGTTCCACTGCTGTCACTTCTTCTTCAACAACATCAAACAACGAAGGCTGCGTTATAACTTTCTTTGGAGTAGCCTCAGTAATAACCGCAACTTGTCCCTCGCGCTTAGTAATAATACGAGTGATAAGAGAGCGAAATTCAAGTTCTTCAAATATCTTACCAAGAGCATCGGCATCGATATCTTCACGTATTAAATCTTTCTCATTAAACTCAATAGGGACATCAAGTTTTATTGTTGCAAGGAATTTTGAAAAGGTTATTTGTTCAGCATTACTCTCCACTTTCACTTTTAATGCTCCCTTAAGCTTATCGGTATTTGCAAGTAAATTCTCAACACTGCCAAATTCTTTAACCAACTTAATTGCCGTAACATTACCAACACCTGGACACCCGGGTATATTATCGACTTTATCACCCATCAAGGCAAGTATATCTATAACCTGCAAAGGCGTTTTGAGTTCATATTTAGCACATACTTCCTCAACTCCTCTAATCTCATATTCGCCACCTTTAAAGCCGGGTTTATAAATCTTTACTTTATCTGTTACAAGTTGTCCAAAATCCTTATCAGGAGTCATCATATATGTAGTAAATCCATGTTCCTGTGCAAGCTTAGAAAGAGTACCGATGACATCATCGGCTTCATATCTTGGCACCTCAATAATAGGAATACGATATGCTTTTATAATCTGTTTAATATACGGGATTGACTTTCTTATATCCTCTGGCGTTTCCTCGCGTTCAGCCTTATATTTTTCATAAGCTTCATGGCGAAACGTAGGGCCAGCAGGGTCAAAACACACCGCAATATGGCTCGGATTTTCTTTCTTCAAGACATCTTGCAAAGTATTGACAAAGCCATATATTGCAGAAGTATTAAACCCTTTTGAAGAAAATCGTGGGGATTGCATCAAGGCATAGTAAGCCCTATATATCAATGCGTAAGCATCTAAAAGAAATAATTTCTTAGATTCCATATTGAGAAAAAAATTATGGACTAAATCTGCATCATCTTTTGAAGGATAAATATAGATTCACGTCCTGTGTTCATTAGAAGGTCTAAAATACTTAAATTAGAGAGAAATCCATGTCGCGATTTCCATAACTGATAATATTCAACATCTTTTATAGGAGCAATGTCACTACCTTTTTCAATAATATGCGATACATCTACTCGCACAGTTTTAATGGGAAAATCAAGAAAATCGATAATTAGATTATGCAACGATTCATTAAAGTCGATAATCCAATTGCTATGATTCATATACAGCTTGTGAAGATCACTTTCAATATATTCAAAGAAAGGCGATTTTCCATACGCCGAGAATAGCGCTCCCCAATGGATTCGTTCCCAATCGCCATGTGTAGATATTCTTATTTCATTTAATGGCGTTAATGAACCTTTAATTGGCTTTACGATTGGAATGGTAAGCGTCTGTACTCCATTAGCTCCAGCAATATTACAATGATGATACCCCCACTCCTTATCGAGATGTGTTTCAGTAGCGTTGATGTCAACATTTTGTGCCTTAAGCATTGCTGCGTAATATCTAACACTACCAGCATAGGCACTACTCATCAATGTGTTACAACACGTAGGCACTATGTCATTATTATTTATCAGGATTTGCCCCTTTAAATAGTCTATCCCAACGAATACCTCCATTAAAAATGCCTTTATCTTTATCAAATGATATGATAACAAACATTGGGGTTCCCACTACATGGTCTTCAGGTACAAATCCCCAATAACGGGAATCGGCAGAGTTATCTCTATTATCACCCATCATAAAATAATAATCCATTTTAAAAGTGTATTTATCAGTGGCAACGCCATTAATAAAAATCTTACCCTCTTTAATTTCAAGGGTATTGCCTTCATAATTTTTTATCGGACGCTCATATATAGCAATGTTTTCGAGTGTTAGCCTAAGAGTTTTACCCTTTTTAGGTATCCATATTTCACCATAATCGCTACGAGTCCACCCATAATCATGTATATTTGGATACATCGACATCATTTCATGCACAGGGAGGCGCATCACGCCAATAATCCAAGGCATTGCTTTAACTTTAGCCACAGCCATATTAGTTAATGGTACCTGATATATAGGATTAACTTTACCATCTTCACCAACTTGAAGTCCAAGACTGGCAACCGAATAAGCCTCTTCAGCCGTAGTAATAGGTATAAGATTTCTATCATCTACACTCACGTCGAGCAATTCCCATACATCATCTGAGATGTTGCGACCATCAGTCTGTATTAAGTAATTAAATTGAACATTTTTAGGTTCGACAAGAGCCTTTCCATTGATGAATACCGTGTTATCCTTAATTTTTAATCTATCTCCAGGTAATCCGATAGCACGCTTGACATAATTTTCACGTCTATCTACCGGACGATAAATAACATCACCAAATGTTTCTTTATTGCCCCACACGGCATCACGACCATATTGCTGTACAAGCGTATAGTAGTCGGGGTTTTGCACTTTAAGCGCCACAGTGTCACCAGCAGGGAAATTAAATACCACAATATCATTACGTTCTATATTACGAACTCCTTTTAGGCGATGATATTCCCACTGTGGATTATCGAAATAAGACTTTGTATTTATAATTGGAAATGTGTGTTGGGTAAGCGGAAAATGCAAAGGAGTCGTAGGCACTCTTGGTCCATATACCATTTTATTTACCCATAAATAATCACCAACAAGCAAAGACTTCTCAAGCGAAGATGATGGAATTTGATAATTCTGACCAAAATAGGCAAAAATAAAATACACTAAAATTAGGGCATATAGGATAGCATCAACCCAACCCATAACAGCTTTTACGGCCTTGTTTTTAGATTTTTTCCACCAAGTCCAAGGAATGAACTGAGTAAGATATATATCGCCAAGAATAGGGAAAAAGAGTATTACCCACCAACTTCCAAGCCAAGCAACCCACAAAATAAAGATTAAAGCCACAAAGGCAAATCTTATCCATCGAGTAATCGAAACTTTAGACAATCTCTCCTTTAGGCTACCTGAATTTGGCATATATTCTGTCTTAATATTATTATTCATGACGACTTATTTATCTATTAAATTCATAATTTCGTCCATTGTGTGAAATCCTTTTTTGCCTTTCATCCACTCTGAGGCAACAATAACCCCAAGAGCCAATCCCTCACGGCTGAAAGCTTCATGTTCAATTGTGATAGCATCTACATCACTCTCATAACGTATAGTGTGCGTTCCTGGAACTTCGCCTCTGCGCTCCGATGTGATTTTTATTTCATCATCATTTGGAGACATAGATTCAGTCCAAAATTTTTTACGATCAATATTATTAATAATATCGTCAGACAGAGTGATAGCGGTACCACTTGGGTGGTCGAGTTTATGAATATGGTGAACTTCAGTCATATCAACATCATATTGAGTAAACCCATTCATAATCTTTGCAAGATATTTATTTATTGCAAAGAAAATATTTACTCCAATGCTGAAATTTGAAGAATAAAAGAACGTAGCATTTGACTTGCAACGCTGTTTTATGTCATCGAGTTTATCAAGCCAACCAGTGCTACCCGATACAACGCTTACACCTTGAGCAAACGCCTTTAAGTAATTGCTATAAGCAGTTGCTGGGGTTGAAAATTCAATAGCTATTTCAGCACTACGAAAGGCATCACTATCAAAATCATTCTGATTATTAATATCTATTATACAAACAATTTCATGCCCACGATTCAAAGCAATTTTTTCAATTGCCTTACCCATTTTCCCGTATCCTATTATAGCTATCTTCATATCAATTGAATAAAATTATTTCTATGCAAAGATACAGTAAAAGAGCATAATGAAAAAGTAAACTACAAGATAGATATAAATTA
>JAVWYO010000120.1:0-5740 GCA_036661515.1 Muribaculaceae bacterium
CTTCATTTTCATACCTAAGTTTATTGAGTCGAGCCTTCAATAAATAAAGATACCCCTCAGTTGCTTTTTTCGTATAAGTCAAGCACTACGTGTCACTATCTTTGTTAGATAAACTTAATCGCAGAAATGCGAAAAAAGGGTGCGTACACTGCGTACTGTGCGTACACCAAATTTGCTTATTTCGTTAGGGCGTTGATGTTTGTTTCGAGTTCTTGTTGAGTGATTAGTCCTACTGTGCGGTTTATTTCTTTTCCGTCTGCTGATAGGAATATAACTGTTGGAATTGATTCCACGCCGTATTGTTGTGCGAGTTCGGTGTTTTCATCTATGTCAATTTTGACGAAATTAATTGTCTTTGAGAACTTCTGATTTGCGGCATCAAATATTGGTGCAAATTGCTTGCATGGACCGCACCAAGTTGCGCTAAAGTCGATAACTGAAGGCATGTTATTTGATGGTATTGTGGAGCTTGCGGTGCTTGTAGTTTGTGTCTGTGGTTGAGTTTCAGTGTTTGTATCAACTTTTTTGCTTGTTCCGGTGCATGCTGTTATTGCAAATATTGCAATTGTACATGTAAATAGATGTAGTGACTTCATAAAATAATTATTTTAAATTTCGGTATTTGTTTATAATATCTTTTAGTTCGGCGCTTTTAACGGGTTTTGTAATAAAGTCATTACATCCAGCTTGAAAAGCATTAGTCTTGTCTGATTCAAAGGCGTTTGCTGTTAATGCAATGATAGGAATATTGCAGTTGAAATTTCTAATTTCTTTCGTTGCTTGAAGTCCGTCCATATTAGGCATTTTAATGTCCATTAATATGAGATCAAATTCTTCGTTTTTAGCCATATTTACAGCAACTATTCCATCGGTTGCTCTTGAAATTACTCCATAATTTTTTAGTATTGCTTTAATCAGTAAAAAATTACTGTCGTTGTCTTCAGCAATTAGTATTCGGGTACTATTGGTGTCATTGTCGTTGTCTTTTAAACGTATTTTTGCTGGAATAGTTGGTTGAATAGTCTGAAATTCTTGAGAATCATCGCCCTTTGGAATGATTTTAGCAACAAGAGGTCGCCAAGCCCAAAATGTAGATCCAACGTTTTCGGTTGATTCAAATCCTACCTTTCCGTTGTTAATTTCCGTCAGTGCTTTGCAAATAGAAAGTCCAAGTCCTGATCCTTGTGCAAATGAGTCGAGCTTTTCAAATCTCTGAAATACTCTTGATTTTTTGCAGTCGGGTATACCAATGCCAGTATCTGTTACAAATATTTTTAGTCCTCCATTAACATATTCATATCCAATCTTAATATAACCTCTTGGTGTATATTTTATGGCGTTTGTCATATAGTTGGTTAAGACTTCAGCCATTCTCACTTTATCAACGTATATAAGGCAACTTTTATATGGATTAATGCTAATAAGTTTTACGTTGGGATTTGTCATTCTATATTGCATTGTTGTGACTAATTCATCGAAATAAATTGCCATATCTAATTCTTCGTAAGAAAATTCAAGAGTTCGAGATTCAATTTTTGACAGTTCGAGTATGTCATCAATAAGGCGCAGTAGTAGTTCGTTATTTAGTGCTATTATGTTGCTATATTCTTCTTTTTCTTTATTGTCATCAGTGAGGCAAATAAGATTAGCGAAACCAATAATAGCATTAAGAGGTGTCCTTATTTCATGGCTCATATTAGCGAGGAAGGCTAATTTTAGGCGGTCAGATTCTTCGGCTTTTATTAGAGCATTAGATAACTTTTCTTCGGCTTCTTTATGTTCTTGAATAGATATATTTATTCCATACATATATCTATGAGCGTGGTTGTTGATTTTAGTAGAATCTAAAATGCCACGACATTCCCACCATGTAAATTTACCCGAATTAGTTATGCTGGCTCGATAAGATATAGAAAATTCGTTTTTCTCATTTTTTGAATATTTGTCAAATATGTTTAGAAAATATTCTTTATCATCGGGGTGAATACGGTCAATTAATTGTGTGATGGTAAATATTGTATTTTCTTCATTATCTTGTATTTGTAATCCTTTCCCGTTATTAAATATTCCAGTTTCAACATCAAGTTTCCATGTAAAGCCATTGAAGTAATCAATAGAAGAAGACAATAATTTTTCGTTGCGTTGAAGTTCAAGGAGGTTTGTTATATCCCAGCGAACGACGAGTATTAATGGCTTTTTATGGCGATAAATAATGCTTTTAGCAACAAGCGTTTCATATTCTTGTCCACTTGAAATTTTGATATGCTCTTGGTAAAATGTACTTTTACCTGTTGTATAAACTTCATTGGTTACTGCAATTATTGTATCGAATAGCTCTGGAGCAACTATCTCTTTTACCGTTTTATTTAGCCCATTACCAAATATTTTGGTGCTTTCTTTATTCCAATATATGTATCTAAAGTCGTCTTCAACATCAATAACATGTACTGGAAAAGGGATTCCACCCAAGATAGAGTCAAGGAACTTTTCGTTATCCTCTTTTTCTATTGCTACAAGATGACGTTCTGTCACATCTTGCATATAACCAATTATTTTGGAGATATTACCGTTGCTGTCGGTGGCAGTGATGAAGTGCAATTCAAAATAATGGTCAAATTTTTTAGTGACATCATATCTGATAGTTATAGCTATAGTGTGTCTTACTCCAGTCTTTAGGTCGTTCATGGATTGTAGCACCGTAGCTTGGTCGTCGATGTGTACATTATTAAGTAGTTCTTTGGAGCTAATACCTGGCACATCTTGATTTAATTGAGAATATTCTTTTTTTATTTTAGGTATTGAGATTGTGAATATGTCATTTATTATATCCCATTCCATAGGGATTAAAGCACCTGCTTTAAGTGCCATTTCTAATTTATCATTAGTCTCTTTGATTGTGTTACGAAGGAAATTTATTTCTTTAATATCGAAGTAAGGATTCTTGAAAAGTTTTGTGACAAATTTCTGAGTTTGTATTAAAAAAAGTGTGGATTTTTCATGAGGTGTTGTAATCGCTTTAATTATTATTGATAAATAAAGTAAAATGATGATTAAGGTTGCAATTATTATAATGTAGAGTATATTCATATATTTTTAGGATTACGACATATAGGCTCGTACAAAGATATAAATATTATAAGTAAATAAAAAAAATAATTATGAATAAAAAAAGCACATTTTCAAGTTGATGAAGAATGTGCTTTATAATTTAAGCGAATTGATTTATTAGCAAGAAAGAGCAGCGTTTGTTTTGTGAACAGCAACAGCACTTTTTGCAAATAGTTCTTTTTCTTCAGCGTTAAGCTCTATTTCAAGTATTCTTTCGATACCGTTCTTTCCAAGAACGCAAGGAACACCAATGCAAAGATCTTTTTCACCATATTCTCCTTCAAGAAGAGCACTACAAGGAATCATGCGATTTTCGTCGTGAACAATAGCTTTAACAACTTGTGCAGCGGCAGCTCCTGGAGCATACCAAGCAGAAGTGCCAAGAAGGCCTGTAAGAGTAGCACCACCTACCATAGTGTCGGCAACCACTTTGTCCATAGCTTCTTTAGAAAGGAATTGAGAAGCTGGAACGCCACGATTTACAGCGTAACGAGCCATAGGAATCATTGTTGTGTCACCGTGACCACCGATAACAAAACCGTCAACATCGTTGATGTTTGTTTTGATAGCGTTGCTAAGGTTGAATTTGAAACGAGCGCTGTCTAAAGCACCACCCATACCTATGATGTGGCTTTTAGGAAGGCCGCTTGTCTTATGAATAAGATATGTCATAGTATCCATAGGGTTACTAACGCATATAATTACAGCATTTGGAGAAAATTTAAGAACGTTTTCTGTAACGCTTTTAACAATACCAGCGTTAACGCCAATTAATTCTTCACGAGTCATACCTGGCTTGCGAGGAATACCAGAAGTTATAACCACAACATCAGAATTAGCTGTTGCAGAATAGTCGTTTGTTACACCTGATAAACGAGAGTTAAGGCCAAGGATATTAGCAGCTTGCATGATATCCATAGCTTTACCTTCAGAAACACCTTCTTTGATGTCAAGAAGAACTACTTCGTCGGCAATTTCTTCTGTTACTAATACGTTAGCACATGTTGCGCCTACATTTCCGGCACCTACTACTGTTACTTTAGACATAATAAATAAATTTATTTGGTTGTAAATTAATATCTCTTTTACGAGAGGCAAAAGTAAATATTAATTTAGGATTAAAGAAAAATTTCTGTATATATTTAGTTATAAATATTGTTATTTTTATTTCAAAAGGGGATTGTGTTATTAAACTACTTAAATAAGGGAGCCTTTGCCTTCACGAATAATAACAGGGTTGCCTTCAGTGAAATCTATGATGGTTGATGGTGTTGTGTCGCCATATCCTCCGTCGATGATAATTGAGGCATCGTTGTCGTAATTTTCAGCAATCAATTCGGGATTAATTGCATAATCGAGGTCTTTGTATTCGATAGATGTTGTCATAATAGGATTTCCAAGACGGTGTACTAATAGTGTTGCGATATTATTATTGGGAATCCTTATGCCTACTGTCTTACGTCCTTTGAAGGCTTTAGGGAGCTTGCTAAGAGCAGGGAAAATGAAAGTGAATGGACCAGGTAGGTTTTCTTTCATAATTTTGAATTGCTCGTTGTTGAATTGGGCATATTCCGAGACTTGCGCTATGTCTTCGCAAATAATTGAGAGGCTCGTTTTGTCGGATTTCATGCTTTTAATACGACATATCTTTTCAATAGCTACATTATTAAGAGCATCGCAACCGAGAGCGTAAAGGGTGTCGGTGGGATATATTATTATTTCACCTTTTTGTAGGGCTTGAACAGCAGTATCAATGAATTTCGCATTGGGATTTTCGTCATAAACTTTTAGGAGCTTCATAATTATGAAATTATAGAATATCGGTTGTTATATTAGTAGCTTTGGCATATTTAATTAGAAGATGTGTCGTATAATTAATTGTCTCATCTAAAGGCATTTCTTGTGAGAATGCGTTAATGTTGATGTGTATATGAGTGGTGTTTAGCGTTATTTTTGTTCGCTCTTCATCACTTGTTGGTGTGCCTATTCCTCCGATGCTGTCACGATATATGGGAAGGTTTTCAATATTCAATAATCCACGCCCTATGGCTTCAAATCGCTCGTCTTTAAGACCAACTCCGAGTGCTAAATCGCCATTAATCATATCGGCATCAAATCCACCGATTGCGTATCCACTTGTTATTGATACAAGGTTAATTATATCTACGAGTGTGTTTATACGGTAAAGTTCCATGCCTTTTATCGCGCGACGACATAAGGCTTCGCTTGAAACGCGGTATCGGTTGGGGTCTTTACCTAATTTTTTATATAGTTCACGAGTTGTGGCAATTGCGGGGCGATTGTTTATTTCGAGTAACTTATAATTGTCTTTTATTTGATTGCATTTGTTTGTTAACTCGCTCCACATATCATTGCATGTGGGAGTATTTTGTACGTTTGCTCTCACTACCGCAATTTTCATTTGTGGGCAAATTGCTTTAATTCTGTTATCAAATAAAATGTTTAACATCATTGCTTATAATTATTACAAAAATAGCATAAAAAAATCAGATTAAGAAAACAAAGTCTATTGGATTTTAAATAGGGGATAAAACAACCAAAAACGGTTGATATTGGAAAAACAACCAAAAACGGTTGATATTGAAAAAACAACCAAAAACGGTTGATATAT
>JAVWYO010000121.1:0-5739 GCA_036661515.1 Muribaculaceae bacterium
GTTGGATAGGAGAGCGATTGCGCGTTGGAGGTCTTGTGGGGTGTCGATGCCTATTGTTTCACAGTTGGTGATGCCTACTTTGATGTTATAGCCGTTTTCTATCCAACGAAGTTGTTCGAGTGATTCGGCGAGTTCGAGTTGTGATTGTGGTAGGGTGGTTATCTCAGCAAGTGTGTTGCTACGGTAGGCATACATTCCTACGTGTGTGTAGAATGTGGCTTTTTGGAGCCATTGGGTGTGTTCATGGTTGCGTATGTATGGTATTATTGAGCGTGAGAAGTATTTTGCGTTCATTTCTTTGTCGAAAACTACTTTTGGTGTGTTTGGGTCGAATAGGGCATCAAATCCTTTTGTGGGGTCGAATTTGCGTATTAGTGTTGCTATTTCAGTCTTTGGGGAGTTGAAGCAATTTATTATTTCGATTATTTGGCTTTCTTGAATAAAAGGTTCGTCGCCTTGAATGTTTATTATTACGTCTTGGTTTCCTCCAATTGTTTGATATGCTTCAAAACATCGGTCGGTGCCACTATGGTGGTTTGTGCTTGTCATTACTACGTCGCCACCAAATGCTTTTACGGTGTCGTAAATGCGAGTGTCGTCGGTTGCTACGTATACTTGTTGTAATACTTTTTTAGCTTGTCTCCACACTCGTTCTATCATTGTCATGTTGCCAATCATAGCTAATGGCTTGCCTGGGAATCGTGTTGATGCGTATCGTGCTGGAATGATACCAATAAAATTCAAGTTGTTCATAATTGGATTTCAAAAAAAATATTTATTTTACAGCTACTACATATAGTTGTGTGTTTTCATATTTAATGACTTTAACTGAGGTGTTTGGCTCAATAAATTCGTTTTGGGATACTGCATCGAGAGTTTTATCGTCAATTACGATTTTCCCGGCAGGTCGCAATACTGTCAGGGAGATACCTGTTTTCCCGATGTATTGTGCGAGGTCTTGTGGGACGCCGATGTATCCATCTTCGACATTTTGTTCGAGTTCGAGTGCTGAATTTCGCATGAATCCTTTCTTGGAACCTATCTTGTGCGAAATGTACAAGATTAGGATTGCACCAAGTATAATACCTGCCATTACTGTTAACATAGATATGTAGATATAGTGAGATGAAATAAAATCGAAATTAAATATTAGATTGTCGGTTAGTGCGCAGAATAGGGATAATATGACTAATATTATTCCTGATATTCCAGCTACACCAAAGCCTGGAATGACAAATATTTCAAAGATGAGTAGTATTACACCTATTACAAATATTAGTATTTCCCAACTTTCGGCTACTCCTTCAATATATAATGGCATGAAATATATGATTGCTGCTATTATTGCGGCTGCTGATGGAAATCCCATGCCTGGAGTTTGGAGTTCAAAGAATATTCCTCCTATGATAATCATTATAAGGATAGCTTGAAGGGCTGGATTTGTTAGGAATCCAATAATAATGTCCCAAAATGTTGGTTCATAAGATGATAGTTCGTATTTATCTTGTTTTAGATATTTAGTGATTATTTCTTTTGAAGAAGATGCTTCCCCTTCGCTAAAATGGTGCTTAATAGCTTCTTGTGATGTGAATGTTACTACTCTTGTAGAGTCATCACCAATTTCGGGAACTATAGTTCGTTGGTCAACCATTGCTTCGGCAATAATTGGATTGCGAAACCATTGAATGGAGTCGCCAGTTGAAGTGTTGGGTCGATGCACTTTTCCGTGAGCTTCGGCAGTGGCACGTATTATGGAGCGCATATATGACTGATATTTGTCGGGCATTACTTCGCCATTTGCATTGACAACCGTTGCAGCCCCGATGCTTGCACCTGGTCGCATGTAAATGCTATCGCATGCAATTGCTATTAGAGCTCCAGCAGATGCCGCATTGTTATCGATAAAGGCGTATACAGGCAATTTACAATTTAAGATGGCAGTGCGAATAGAGTCGCCATGTTCAAGAGTTCCGCCATAAGTGTTTATGTGAAGAATAATTGCCTTTGCTTCAGCCTTTTCGGCGGCTTTTATTCCGCTTTGAAAAAGTCGCCAAGAAGTAGAACCTACCTCTTCATTGAGAGGTATTTCAAAATATTTATTTACGCCGTAAGCTCCTGAAAAGCAGGATAATGCGAGTGCGATAAAAAAATATTTAAAATTTAAAAACTTTATCATAGAATTTCTGTTTTAGAGTAGTGATTCTATTATCATGCAAAGTAATGAAATTTCTTTAAAGATTTTGCATGTTTTGAGCTAAATAAGAATATAAAAACCAAAATAATATATTACTGAAGCAATCCTACAGAAAATTAACGTCCGATAACACCATTAAATTTATGAGTACTATCAATTTCCAAAACCGCTTGTTGCAACTTCAAGACAACATGATGAATTTCGCTTATATTCTCACAAGTAATAGAGAAGAGGCAAAAGATTTACTGCAAGATACGACGTTAAAAGTTCTTGATAATGAGGAGAAATACATTGATAATGTAAATTTTAAAGGGTGGGTATTTACGATTATGCGTAATATCTTTATCAACAATTATAGGCGTATTGTCAGGAGTCAGACGATTGTAGATAAGACCGAAGACTTATACCATTTAAATTTGCCACAAGAGTCAGGGTTTGCTACGCCCGAAGGCTCATTTAATGTAAAGGAGATAACTAAGGCAATCAATGGCTTTTCAGATGAATATAGGATACCTTTTTCAATGCATGTTGCTGGATTTAAGTATAACGAAATAGCCGATAAGATGAATCTACCGCTTGGGACAGTAAAAAGTCGTATTTTCTTTGCTCGTCAACGACTACAAGTAATGCTTAAAGATTATAAATGATTATGTTATTAGAAGCTGTTTTAATTTAGAAGCTATTTTAATTTATTTCAGATATATTTATATAGCTTTCTTTTTAATATTGAATTTTAGGTTTTGGACTCTTTTCGGCATCTTTTCCATAAATAATCCTCGATTTAGCCCGCTAAATCTTCGAATTATTTATGGAAAATCTACTCGAAAATAGTCTCAAATATATTCTGAAATAAATTAAAACAGCTTCTTATTTCAGATAGATTTATATAGCTTCTTACTTTTTCTTGAATTTTTTAATCCAAGATGGCATTATCAATGCTCCAATAAGGAGATATACGTAATAGCTCAAGATTCGCCATATTAGTGCGATAATAAGAGCGAGCGCCGCCACTGGAATCATATCGGCATAATATCTTGTGAACAGCCATTCACTCACTCCGCTACCACCAGGAGTGGGGCTTACCATGAGAAGAAGCCACACAACAAATTGGCGAGCAAGTACCAGCCATTGGTCGGCTCCAGCAACAAAGCCCCAAAAAAGAGCATTTACTACTAAGTATCGTGATGTCCATGAAAAAATAGTAGAGCTAAAAGCCAAAGTCCACCATTTCATACTCTTTTGTTTAATTTCTATTGATGCCATCACCATGTTGTCACCAAATTCTGCTACGCCATGTTGCCAACGTTTTAGCCATTTTATTCGAAAGATATAAATTAGCGCAGAGCGCACCAAGTGTGGCTTTACAATTATCCCCAAAAATAGGATTAATGTCCAGAGCGTAATTACTCCATATACGCCCCAAAATGCGACTCGTACTCCAGATGTGAAATCGGCACTTAACGAGCTAAATAGCTCGTTAGATGGTGTGATTAGCATAATTAAAGGGCAAGAGATTACAAAAAATAGTTCGTCAAGAAATATTGTTATCAACATTAATGTTGTGCCACGTCCCCAGCTAATTCCTTCTCGGTTCAAGAACAACATACCAACGCCACTACCACCAACAGCAGTGGGAGTAATTGCTGAAGTAAATTCGCAAAGCATGCACACTCTTAATGCTTGAGTCCATGATAATTCATTGTTTGTGATAATACGGAATCGCCAAGTGAGTCCAAAATCGCGTCCCACGACAAAGCAACAAGCAATAGCAAGAGCGAGAACAGTGTGTGTCGTAAATTGTATTGAAGACCATTTGAAGTCGCTAAATTCATCGATAAACATTATCATAACAACTCCAATTCCTATAATAATAGGAATTATTATCTGTAACGGACGGAATGTGTATCCCTTTGTTTGTTTTTCGTTGTTACTGGTCATCGTATTGTTTTTTGTGTGCCATTGATTGTGCAAAGTAAGTAAAAATTAATTAGAAAATAGCCTATTCAATTCTTGCACATAAAAAATATTCATTCTATCTTTGCACTCGCAAATGTGAGACATAATATCATGGCGGGATAGCTCAGTTGGTTAGAGCGTCGGATTCATAACCCGGAGGTCTCGAGTTCAATTCTCGATCCCGCTACACGAGCGTCAGAAGGCAATCTTCTGACGCTCTATTATTCTGTAGTAGGAGAAGCGAGTGATTTCGAGGCTTTAGCTCCGAGTTCCTTTAGCTTTTCGGCACGATTAATGAGGTTTCCTGTTCCACTTGATAGCTTATTCATAGCATCGTTGTAAGCCGAATGCGTCTGATTAAGGCTTTTTTCTATCTTATTCATGTCATTAACAAATCCTGCAAACTTGTCGTATAGTTTTCCGCTTTCTTCCGCGATGATAATAGCATTTCGCGTCTGCTTATCGTGGCTCCAAAGCTGATTAACGAGTTTCAGCACCGAAATAAGATGAGCAGGACTAATAATAACTACTCTGCTATCATACGCGTCTTGCCACAAGTCTTGGTCGTTTTGCATTGCAGTGATGTATGCTGCTTCATTAGGTATAAACATCATCACGAAATCGGTTTTTCCCCCAACAAAATCTTGGTATTTCTTATTCTTTAGCTCATTTATGTGAGATCTTATTGAAAGTAAATGTTGCTTGATGTATAAGTTTTGAGATTCGGGTGTCTCGGCATTCATAAAGCTGACATAGGCTTTCAGTGAAACTTTTGAGTCGATAACAATTCGTTTATCTCCAGGAAATTTTACGATTACGTCGGGTCGTAGAGCTCCTCCCTCCTCGTTACGTATTACATTGCCATTGTCATCGGTTGTAGCTTGAATAAAGAACTCTTGATCCCGAGTAAGCCCCGACTTTTCAAGTATATTTTCAAGAATCATTTCGCCCCAATCGCCTTGCATCTTGCTATTTCCTTTTAAAGCAAGAGTTAGGTCTTTAGCCTCTTTACCAATAGTGTTGTTAAGTTCCATTAGCTCTTTAATCTTTTCTTGAAGAGAGAATCGTTCTTTGGCTTCGGCTGTGTATCCATCGGAAATTGTCTTTTTGAACGTTTCGATATTTTCTTTCAACGGATTTAATATTTCGGCTAATCGAGCTTCACTTGTTTCTTTAAATTTCTTTGATTTATCTTCAAATATTTCATTAGCGAGGAGTTTGAATTGCGATTGCGACTCTTGTTGTAATCTTATTTTCTCTTCATCAGTTATGCGAATGCGCTCCGAAAGTTTACCGTTTTCTATTTTTACGATAGAAAGTTCACTATTAAGTGATTGAACAAAATTGTCGTTCTTCTCATTTTTAGTTTTTAATTCAGCTATTTGAGCTATAAGAGAGGCTATCTCGGTTTGCTTTGTAGATATGTCGGTGCTAAGGGACTGAATTGTTTCCTGAGAGCCTCTTAGGGAGCGCGTGAGCCATATTGCTACCGCTAACGTTGCGATAGAAATGATTGATAATAGAATGATGGTAGATGTCATAATGATGAACGTAATAGAAGTTTAGCGTAAAGGTACAAAAAAATAAAT
>JAVWYO010000122.1:0-5557 GCA_036661515.1 Muribaculaceae bacterium
CAGCCAAGAACGTCGAAGACGTTCCACTCCACCCACACCCAAAACTCAAAACTCACAACTCATAACTAAACAATACAAAAAAAAGGAAATTGCATTTTATTGCAACTCCCTTTTTCTTTTATATTAGCTATGTGATTTAGCGTGTTCCGCCTGCCCACCACACTTTTTCCGTGAAGATATAAGTACCATCACCATAAGCCTGTGTCATATGTGGATTAGCAAGAACACTACTATTACCATAAGGAAATCTTTGTGGCCAGTTATTGTCAGCATTCTTTGGATTTGTCATTTTGACAAAAGACGCACCATCAACAGCAATACAACGACGTATATCATTATAAGCCTCTATCTGCTCATCACGACATTGTGAAAGATACTTCTGCACCATTATCTCTGCAAGAGGTTGTGCTGTAAACTTAGCCATTATAGATGTTATATATGCAGCCGGTTCGCCTACCTTTCCAAATTCTGCATAATCCTCAAACGACGCTTCTACTCCTTGCTTAAATGCCGATTCAGCATTTTGTCCAAGGCGTGCCTTTGCTTCTGCAAGGATAAAATATAATTCCTGAGAGCTTATAAGATTTATATCAGCAGCTCCCACATTAAGCCATGCTGGAGCATTTAATGCCTCTGTCAACCCTGCCTGTGTTTCATCGCCTGGTGTTCCATAAACGTCATTTCCCATCATGTTAAAGTTATAGACACTCACGCGACCATCATTACGTGCATTCATCAAGTCGATTACGGTCTTAGAAGACCCAGTGTACATGCGACTCCAATAATATGCAGTCCAAGGATTATTTGTTGCACTTTCATTAAAAATATCTAACGAGGCGCCAGCAAAGTCTAATGCAATAGCTGCTTCTGCTTCTTTCACTACATCTACAAGAACTTCTGGATTAACCTTAAGAGTATGCAACAAGTAACGTGCCTTTAAAGCATGTGCTGTCGCAAGCCATTCCTTATGATTATTCTTAAAAAGAAAATCTTGACTTCCTGCATTTTGCATTGTATATCCACCTTTATCATTGACTTTTGACATAGCTATTTCAAAATTTGCTATGGCATCATCAAGATTTTTGAATATGGTATTTTTGTAAATATCCGATTGCTTATCAAGATTGGGTTGAAGATTTGCTTGTCCCATTAGCGCTTCACTACATGGGATATCTCCGTGAAGGTCGGTAAGAATACCATAATTCAATGCAGTAAGCATTTGAGCCATTCCCAAAATATCAATCTTGCCATTCTCTGTACCACCTTTTATATTACACTTATCCATAATCTCCTTTAGATTACGAAGATTACTATAAGTTCCGTTCCATTCGTTATTATATGCAGTGCTCGACATCGTTTCTATACGATTTCGTAGCTCTATCCTCATCGCTTGATTATTTCCTGTACCAAATTCTTGTTCTGTAAATGACGACGCATACCATGCATAAAGTCCCGACGATGTACTGAAAGCTGTTGCTACAATGCCATCGGTTATTTGAAATTTTGTTGGAACCTCTCCTGCTGGTGGATTGTGAGTATCTTTATTTATAGAATCCATTGCATCTTCAGAGCATGAAGTTGCTATAAGAGAAACTAATCCAATCAATAAATATTTTTTAATTTTCATAATTGTTTATTTTTTTAGAATGTTACTTTAAATCCTGCTCCATAACTCGATGTGTTTGGAACTGAGAAACGTTCAAAATATCCACCCATGTTATTATTACCCTGTGATGATTCTGGATCAAAGTTTGGCAAATTTGCCCATATTAGGATATTGCGTGCAAATCCAAATACCGAAATATCAAATAAACCAATCTTAGGCAAATTATATGTTAATGTCACATCACGTAGTTTCAAGAAACTTGTATCATAGATACCCGATTCGGTTACATCATAATATGCTTGATAATATTTTTGCTTGCTAACTTCCACTTCATTTTGTTTCCCTGTTACTGCATCTACTCCATCAACAACCATCTTTCCTTCGTGATAGTCAAGAGATTCCTTTGTAGCTCCAAAGAAGTTTAATGTCATATTAGTTCCATGATACATTTCACCACCTTGTTGCCAGCTCCATGTAGTAGACACCGATACTCGTTTGTAACGTCCACTTAAATTAATACCCATATTAAAGTCGGGTGTACATTGTCCTATCTTTTGGCTATCACCAGTTCCTTGTGGAAGACCATTTTTTAATAACAACTTGCCACTCTTATCGCGTTGGAATGCTGTTCCATATATAATAGGATATGTTTCATGAGCTTGTGCTCGCACTTGTGGCTCTGCAAATCCACCTAACATAATAGACTCAACGCCGGGTGCAAGTTCTTTTACAAAGTTCCACACACGTGTGAAGTTTACACCAAGATCAAGTGAATAATCTTTCCCTTGAAGTATTGCTCCACTTATGCCAAGCTCATGTGAATATGTTTCCATGCGACCTGCATTTGTTCGCATATATTGGTAACCTGTTGTGCCATCAGTTGGAACATCAAAGATTTGGTCTTTAACATCTTGATATGAGAATGTGTAATCTACACGTAGGCGGTCGCCAAAGAAGCGCAAATCAGTACCTACCTCATAGTTAGTGGTGTTCTGTGGCTTCAAATTTGCATCAAATAATATAAAATAAGGCACGAATGTTGAAACTCCGCCTAATGGATAAGATAACGGACCATATATGTACATTCCAGCACCATAGGCAGGTGTATAATAGTAATTATCATAGTAATTACCTGCTTGACCTACTTGTGCAAATGATGCACGTAGTTTACCGAAAGTCAATATCTGATTATTCTTAAATTGAGGAAGCTCGGTGAATATCCAGCCAAGTGAAACAGATGGATACAAGAAGCTCCTATTATTACGTGGCATAGTTGACACATAGTCATTACGACCTGTTACTGTCAAATATAGTTGGTTTTTCCATGAAAGTGATGCACTACCAAAGAATCCTACAGTACGTTTCTTGCGAAGATATTCACTCGATGTAAGATTGGTTGCATTGCCTATCGTAGGAAGTCCATAAAAGTTAAAGTTACTTCCAAAATATTCCCAGTTACGACTGCTTTCTTGGTTTACTTCACTACCAAGCATCACACCTAAATCCCACTCTTGTTCGGCACCAAGTTTTGCACTGAAGTTTGCGGTAAATAAGTTATTGAAAATATTCTTGCTTACTCCATAATTCAGTATTTGTCCATTCTTGTTTATTGCACTTCCAACTTCTGCTATATCACTATAATCTGAGGTGTACATGTCAACTCCTGCTTGCTCTTTAAAATAAAGATCAAAGTTCTCGCCCCAATTGATTTTTGGACGATATTCTACATAAGCATTACCATAAGCACGGTTGGTGTGCTGTGAATACTTATCATTTTTTGCCCACCAATATGGATTATTAAATGATGTTGAACGGAATAGAACTTGTTGTGTTGGCTCTCCAGGAACATTATAAGGAGTACCTTTTAAGTTATATTCCGATGGTGCTGAATACACTACATTCATAATACCATTATTAGCTCCGGGTGCTGAGGTAATTTGAGTACTTGTATAGTTAATTGAAAAGCCTGTCTTCCATTGGTCATTTATCTGCCAATCTACAAGACCTCTTGCTCCCCAACGGTCCATGCCTGTTGATGGGATAATACCCTCTTGGTGTGAATTATTTAAACCAAATGAATAGCTACATTTGTCTAACTTCTGTGTAATACCAAAGTTTGCATTTTCTGTAAAACCTGTATTAAAGAAATCACCTACGTTATCATAGATTTGAGGTGTTGACCAGCCATCAAGGCCTGCCAATTCGCGTTTTGGATTAAAATATTTGCCATCATGGCCTTTACCATTGCCACCAAATTTAGCATCATTTGGAAGATTTTCTATCTTAGGACCCCAGTTCATTGATGAAGTTGGATCATAAGCACCTACGCCATTTCCTTGTGAATAAATATTTTGACGATCAAATTTGCGTGAAACGCGTTCTGCACTGAAATTTGCCGATAATGTTACTACTGGCTTATTTGTCTTTATGCCCGAACCTCTTTTAGTTGTAATAAGAATTACACCATTAGATGCACGCATACCATAAAGAGCCGATGCTGCTTGACCTTTCAACACATTGATACTCTCTATATCTTCTGGATTTATATCAATAGAGCGGTCTGCAAGATTTGCTCCTGTTACCGATTTTCCCGTAGAATAGTCGGCTTCCGAAGCGATTGGCATTCCATCTACTACGTATAGCGGAGCATTATTTCCGTCAAATGAACGAGCTCCACGAATTACGATATTCGCCGACGCGCCAGGAGCTCCTGATGATGGACGAATATCAACACCTGTCAATTTGCCTTGTATGGCACTCGCAAGTGAGGTAGTTCCATCGGTATTCATATCTTCCGCCTTCAAGTCTTGGACTGAATAGCCAAGTGCTTTACGGTCTTTCTTCATACCAAGTGCAGTTACTACAACCTCATCAAGTTGATGATCTGAGTTACTCATTTTTATAACCATAGTAGGTGCTACAGTTACTTGCTTGGTTATCATACCTACATAAGATACTGTAAGCAATTTCACCTTTTCGGGTACAGTTAATGTAAATTCCCCATCAAAGTTAGTGGCTACTCCTTGTCCACCACCAACTGGCAATATAGTTGCCCCTACAAGAGGCTCATTATCGCCTGCATAAACTACCTGCCCTTTTACAGTGCGCATTTGCGCTGACAAAGTCATTGTAAGGGAGCATACTGTCAGTAGTAATAAAAACAGTTTCTTCATTCTTAATAAAATTTAGACATATAATAAATAAACATAAATTCCTTCAAAGATTTTCTTCGCTTGCAAAACTACAACCTTATTATAAAAAATATACTATATAGTTTATCCATTAACATATTTAGTCGATATCGCGTTTTATTGATACTCTTATTGAACAATTACTATTATTTTCGCTTTTTTGCTTACATTTTATTGCTAAAAGCATATCATTATGCTACAAATATGCAATTCCTATCATTCTGCTATTTTTATGTTAAAATAAGTACTCTTTACCTACGATATCGCCTTGCATAGTGACTTCTATCGCTAATTTTGTGTCTATTTGCTTTTCTATTTTTATTCATCTAAATATTATAATTATTACGTCGTCCCTTTTCGATTCATATTTAAACTCCATAAAACAGTTAATTAATCAAAGCATTTAACATTCCATTTTTAACATTTGTGCCCTAAAAGTATGTTATATAGCATTGATTTTTCATAATCCATATACCATTTTTCCATTATTTCCCCTTTTTTCCTTAATTAAGGCTCATAAATAAGAACAAATGACAATCTATTGCACATTAAATATAATTTAAATGCAACATTTGCCATTTGCCATATTTTTTTTTGCCAAAAAGCTGTTTTAATTTTATTAGTATCCGCTAAAACTTTTGTATAATAGAAAATGCGCGTTTTTTACGTCATATAGTTTATTTCAAGCTCAAAACACAAAGCCATGCAAAAGAACGTCGAAGACGTTCCACTTCAGAACGAAGTTCTGAAATTTAACCCC
>JAVWYO010000123.1:0-5547 GCA_036661515.1 Muribaculaceae bacterium
ACTCTTATCCCCCATTATTATATGCTACGTATTTTGACCAAAAAAAATCCTCATTGGAAAATATACCAATGAGGAAATGAAATATGTAATTTTTATAAAATTGCGGAATATATACTACCCTTTTAATTCTTCAGCAAGAAATTTTGATGTAATCGACTTTTTTATCGTCGAAATTTTTTCTGGCGTTCCAACTGCCATTATTTTTCCGCCATTACGTCCACCATCTGGACCAACATCTATGATATAATCAGCACACTTAATCACATCAAGATTATGTTCAATAACTAATACCGTATTTCCTTTAGCAACAAGGCTATTAAGTACTCCAAGCAACACATTTACATCTTCAAAATGTAGCCCAGTCGTTGGCTCATCAAGAATAAAAATAGTGTTTCCAGTATCCTTTTTAGCCAATTCTGTAGCTAACTTAACGCGTTGACTTTCGCCTCCCGACAATGTACTCGATGGTTGCCCCAGTTTAATGTAACCTAATCCCACATCTTGAAGTACTTTTATCTTATTTAATATTGATGGAACATTTTCAAAAAACACTACTGCTTGATTAATTGTCATATCAAGGACATCAGCTATTGACTTACCTTTAAATCGCACTTCAAGCGTCTCCCTATTATATCTTTTACTTCCGCATGCCTCACAAGGGATTAAGACATCTGGAAGGAAATTCATCTCTATCGTTTTATATCCATTACCTTTGCACACCTCACATCGCCCTCCTGTAACATTAAATGAGAAACGACCTGGTTTATATCCTCTTATTTTAGACTCTGGAAGCCCTACAAACACATTACGTATATCTGAGAATACTCCAGTGTAGGTTGCTGGATTTGAACGCGGTGAGCGTCCTAATGGCGACTGATCTACGGTAACAACTTTATCTACATTATCAATCCCAATAAATTCTTTATAAGGTAATGGTTCTTTATTAGATTTGTAAAAATATTGGCTCAGAATGGGCTGTAATGTACCATTCACAAGGCTTGATTTTCCACTACCCGAAACACCTGTTACACATAGAAATAGTCCAAGAGGAAAACTAACATCAATATTCTTCAAGTTATTCCCTTTGCACCCTTTTAAAGTGAGCATCTTCCCATTTCCTTCTCTTCGTTCTTTAGGAATCTCTATCTTTCGACGGCCATTAAGATAATCAGCTGTAACAGTATCGGTCTTCAACATTTCTTCAGGGGTTCCAGCAAAAACTATTTCGCCACCTTTTTTACCCGCTTTAGGACCAAGATCTACAATATAATCAGCCTCAAGCATCATCTCCTTATCATGCTCTACAACTATAACAGAATTATCAGAGTCACGCAGATTTTTTAGAGATTGAATAAGCCTTTTATTATCACGCTGATGAAGTCCAATACTCGGCTCATCTAATATATATAGCACATTTACAAGTTGCGAGCCTATCTGAGTTGCAAGCCTTATACGTTGACTTTCACCACCCGATAACGTTGCCGAGCTCCTATTGAGTGACACATATTCAAGCCCTACATCAAGAAGAAATTTTAGCCGTGTTTTTATCTCCTTTATTATCTCCTTTGCTATAATGGACTGTTGCGAATTAAGAGTACTTTCAACACTATTCATCCAATCATTAAGCTCCGAGATATCCATAGCAGCAAGTTCCGCAATATTTTTATTATTCAAGCGAAAGTGTAATGCCTCTCTATTAAGCCTTGCTCCATTACAATCGGGACAAACACTTCGAGAAAAAAACTGCCCAGCCCATTTTTGAGCTTGATAAGAAGCGTCATCAGCCTGCTGAATTTCTATATATTTTATAAGTCCATCATATGAAAGCGCATAATTAGATGTACTCATGGTATCATTCTTTATATAAAGGCGCTCATCAGTACCATTAAGAATATCATCAAGAGCCTCTTCTGACAACTCTGCTATTGGAGTTTTTATTGTCACTCCATGATTGTCACAAATTGCAGATATTTGCCAAAAAATTAAAGTATTTTTATACTTACCAAGTGGCACTATTCCTCCATCATAAATAGATATTTTATCATCAGGAATTATCTTATCTTTATCAATAATATTTACATATCCCAACCCCTTGCACTTTGCACATGCACCCTGAGGTGAATTAAACGAAAAGTTATGTGGAGCTGGTTCTCTATAAGACATTCCTGTAACTGGATCCATAAGCGATTGGCTATAATATCCAATCTTATTATCTTCATTATCCAAAATCATAATTTGACCTACACCTTGCTTGAATGCCACCTTTATTGTATCCTTTAGTCGTCCCTCATCTTTCAACGACACCTTCAATTTATCTACAACAAGTTCTATACTATGATTTTTATAACGATCAAGTTTCAACCCATAGGTAATCTCCTTTATTTCGCCATCAATCCTTACGGTTATATATCCTTTCTTGCGTAGCTGTTCAAAGAGTTCTTTATAATGTCCTTTTCTGTTTTTTACTAATGGCGCAAGAATATATATTTTATGATTGCTGTATTTTTCTATAATCAGATTTATTATTTTCTCTGTGGTATATTTCACCATCTTTTCGCCTGACACATACGAGAATGCTTCGCCAGCCCGAGCATATAGAAGACGCAGAAAATCATAGATTTCAGTTGTCGTACCTATTGTACTTCTCGGATTTTTATTAACAGTCTTCTGCTCAATAGATATTACTGGACATAGTCCTGTGATTTTATCCACATCGGGGCGTTCAAGCACGCCAAGCATATTTCGAGCATAAGCTGAGAACGTTTCAATATAGCGACGTTGTCCCTCAGCAAATATTGTATCAAATGCTAACGACGATTTTCCACTTCCGCTCAACCCTGTTATTACAGTAAGTTTATTATGAGGAATTTCTACATCTATATTTTTTAAATTATGCACACGCGCGCCATATACAGCAACGCTCTCTACCTCATCATCTTCTTTATTTTCGATCATTGTTCAATCGTCCAATTCTTATTATATGTTTTAAAATCCCTTTTACTGCGATATAATTCTTTTTCCAATGGAATTTTTACAATATATGCCTTTCTATCTTTATTAGTTAAAGACCGAGATCTTATCCACGGATTTACTTCCTTTAATTGCATATAAGATATTCCATAATTCTTAGCCCAATCGCTCCAACTTGGTACAGCTTCATTCACTGTAATTTCTTTACATTTTATATCTTGATAAAGCTGATCTTTCATTAACTTAAAGCCATATTGTTTTGGCGTTTCCATTATTAGTTTCATCGCAATTATCCTAAATACATAACGTGATGTTTCATCTGTTAGATATAGATCAAATGAATTTTCGGCAAGTTGCTTTTCAAGCTCACTTGAAATTCTGCCCATTCCTGCATTATAAGAGGCAGCCACAGTTGCCCAATGTTCATATTTAGAATATCCAACCTTTAAATATTTGCATGCTGCAACAGTTGACTTTTCGGGGTCATAACGTTCATCAACCTCATCATTAACCTCAAGCCCATATTGTTTAGCTGTTGACGCTAAGAACTGCCATATCCCAGCTGCTCTTGCAGGCGAATAGGCTCTAACATTAAAGTAACTTTCTATCGCAGCAAGGTATATAAAATCTTCAGGTATTCCATATTTTTTTAAAATAGGAATCATTACAGGTAAATATCGATTAGCTCGTTTTATTGTCAATAATGTATTACTGTGTCCATAGGCAAGCGATGTCAATTCTCGGTCAAGTCGTTCATACATATCAATACGATCAAAGTCGACTTTCTCTCCAGCATAGATAACTGTTGATGGCACTACTGGATTATTAGCAGGACTGTATAGTGCACATTTGCTTTTCACCTGTGGCAATGGAACAGAAGGAAGACTTATCTGTTTGTTATTTTTCTTCCCACAATACACCATTATCGGGCATACACATAGGAATACTATAACAATTGCCCAATTTAGAGATTTACAATACCTCATAACATACTATTTTTTTAAATTTATAATATTAATATCCCCTTTTAATTTATAATTTTTACCATCGGCTCCTTTTGCCTCTATTACATAGAAATACACACCTGCATCAACATATTTGCCATTATATTTTCCGTCCCAACCTATTGATGGATTATCAAAATTACATACTTGAATACCCCACCTATTAAATATCCAGCACTTAAATGAAACTATCGATTTATATGAAATTTTCCACTCATCATTAGTCCCTTCCGACGACTGCGGAGAGAAAGCATTAGGGCATTCTATGCTCGAATCACCTATCGACACTGTAAACGTTTCACTTGTTGCCTCACAATTCCCCGACGAGTTGCTCCCTACAAACCTCACATAAAATGTTCCAGCTTCTTGGAAACTATAATTAAGAGTCTCCTCATTATAACGATACAGAATATTTTTAAACTCACTATCATTTGAGAATTGCCATTCCTTATGAATCACTGCATCAGTAAAATAGCTCGTAAACTCAATATCAGCAGGAGCTGAGCCACCTAAGCCTCCAACATCTCCTTTAACTTCATTATTTGCATCACGTGGCGATTGTACGGCTGTCGCATTTACAGATACAGCATTTGTAAAATATTCATCACTCGTAATACTCTCCTGCTTATTCCAATATTTCAAAAACTTATCACCCGAAAGCGTAAACATAGTATTCACAAACGGAGCAGTTGTTGCAAGAGAAGATTTAAAAGAATCATAACGCTCTTGTAATTCAATATTCTTATAGATAACACCCTCACTATCCCACTCAAGGGTATTATATGTAAGCGTAAGTTCTCTACTTAAAACTTTTTGCTGACCATTAATCGTATAATAAATAATATCGGGTCCATATCCTTCAACATTAAGTAATGTCACATTGCAATCTTGTTCTGCATCAAATCTGATAGCTCCAAGATCAAGAAAATAATCAGCATAATTCACCACCCAAAAATATTTTCTTTGATTACCATCTTCGATTATATAACCACTATTTTTTATTATATTAGATAACTTAGTAACAGCGCCATCATGCTGCACACCAGTAATCTCCTCAGCATATCCACCACCTTGACTCCCATATTTATACCATTTAACAGTATTATTTTCATTTACCGAAGTATAGGATAGAGTGACCCCATCAACATTGTATATAACATATATATTATTTAGCCCAGTTGATGCAACAGGCGTTTCCACAAACACTGGATAAGCGCTATTCTCAAATACCACTTGGGAATACACGACAGAAGTAAATAACAATAAAGGCAGTAGAAAGATAAACCTTTTCATAATATTTTAATGCGGTTTTATGATGTTTGACTTACAAAGATACAAAAGAAGTTGAAAATAAGTAAGGTAACAATAACAATAATGGAGATTTTGTATTGAGTAATGGGCAAAAAAGGTGCGTAATTGAGTGTTTAGTCTTTACGAGAGTGCTGATGGCGTGCAACGTCTTCGACGTAGAATCTCTTATGTCAGCTTATTACCCCACAATTGCGTTCACTAAAGTGAACTCCATTATGGGGTTAAATTTCAGAACTGCGTTCTGAAGTGGAACGTCTTCGAC
>JAVWYO010000124.1:0-5531 GCA_036661515.1 Muribaculaceae bacterium
ACGCCATTGGTAGCAAACGAGATAAATATAATTGATGTAAAGACAGCTGATTGGTGTGATGCAAAAGATATGAAGAATTATCCTATAATTCTAAAATCTCTCTACTTTGATATGGGAACATCTTCCACAGGTAAAGAATACACCATTTTGATGCCCGGAATAGAGACTGTGTATGATGCAGTTCCAGAGGGTGGTGGCGTTGATGACGTTGAATATGCAAATAATTCAATAAGTATTTATCCTAACCCTGTAATAAAGGGCGATATTGTTAATATTGTATCATCGTCACAAGCGATAAATAAAGTATCAGTATATAACGGACTTGGTTCATTGATAAAACAATTAAAAAATAATGATAGCGCAAATGTTATGCTTCCAACAAATGATTTAGAAACGGGTGTATATATAATTACGATATCACAAAATGGAGTATCTCAATCATTGAGACTTTTGGTGAAATAATCGATTTATTTTAAATAACTATAAATATGAAAAAGAAAATTAGTTTATTGTTTTTATCTCTGTTTTTTGTCGCATTTAGCTCATTATGTTCTACGTGGACATTACAGGGTAAGACTTATGAGGTAGATACATTGTTCCACACATATATTGGACCCGGAACTACGCAGACATCTATCAAACTAAGTGGTGCAGGTAATTTGAATATTTTTTATACCACAACCGACCTATCAAATGAGTATGTTAAGCCAAGAGTAATTATGGCAGGAGACAAGGTAACTGGCGGTGCTACCGTTTCGGGAATGGCTATATCTCATACTACTACTGGTAATACGTATTTTGCTGGTGTAAATGCCGATTTCTTTGGTAATAATGCTCCTATTGGTGCTGCTGTTGTAGATGGTGAAATATATTGCTCTAATAATAATGGCTGGGAGACTGTCGGTATAGATAATAATAATGTTCCTTATTTTGGGGTACCAACAATTAATGCAACAGTCAAGTCACCTAATGCTGGTACAGCCACTATGAAGGCTTTTAATACAAGCCGAACAGAAAATACACTTGCTCTATATTCAAAAAGATGTGGTACAAATACTGGTACAAATATTTATGGTACTGAAGTCGCTGTAATGCCTGTTGCTGGTGCATTAGTTGCAGGTGGAACGATAAAAGTTAAGGCTATTTCGGCTCCAGTAAGAGGTGTCGGAGCGATGAAAATACCTGAAGGTGGATATGTGCTATCGGGTAATGGTACTGCGGCTACTTATCTTGATAAAGTAGTCATGAATGAAGAAATAGAGATTACTACAACTGCAAAAATAGGAAATGTTTCTGTCAATAATATTGCTCAAATGGCAGGAGGAAAACCAATGATAGTATCTAATGGAAAAGTGCTTGAAACGCAAGGTGCGTTAGATCATTTAGTGTCGCTTAATCCTCGTACGGCTGTTGGTTATAGCGTCGATAAAAAGAAACTCGTGCTACTTGTCGTAGATGGACGTAGTGCAATTTCTGTGGGAGTAGTTTCTAAAGCTCTTGCTGAGATTATGATTTATACTGGTTGTACTGAAGCCATGAATTTTGATGGTGGTGGTTCTTCTGCTATTTATGTTAAAGAATTTGGCGTTCGCAATGTGCCAAGCGATGGTAAGGAACGTGCTGTTACAAACGGATTTTATCTTGCTACATCTACACCCGAAGATAATGTAATTACTAAAATTCTTTTCAATGATGTTTCTAAAAAGCTCCCTAAATATGGATATTATTCTCCGAAATTCTTCGGATACAATAAGTATGGAGTATTAATCAATACTGATGTTAAGGGGGTTGTCCTTTCTTGCCCTCGCGAGCTTGGCGTGGTGCAAAATGGTGGCGCTACTCTTTTCTGTGATGGCGATAATTGTCATGCTCTTACTGCTACATATAATGGAATAACTACTACAATACCTGTAAATATTGTTAGTGGTGAGGTGTCTTTTCGCCTAAATGAAGCTATTGAAGATACATATCAAGGTTATAGCGTGCAGGTTCAGTCAGCTGTTGGAGATGAAACTATGCCTCTCGACAATCAAGCTCTGTCGTGGTGGATTGATGACAGTAGTATTGCATCTATTGATGCTAATGGTGTTGTAAAAGGTATTAAAAATGGCGAAACCATTGCACATGGAAAGGTTGATAAATTTGAAGGAGCTATTAAAATAATTGTTCAAAAACCTACTAAGAAAGTTGCAGCAATCGATCCTAATCTTGATCCTGCTACTTGGACAATATCTCAAGTTGGTGGACAAAATGCCGTTGCTACTCCTTTGGAAAATGGAATGAAAATTACATATATGGGTAAAAGTGGACGTGGTCCATATCTTAGATTATCAAAGAAAATTACAATTTGGAGTCTTCCTGATATTATTCGTTTACGTATAAATCCAGGTAGTGCGCCAATTAAAAAAATAACATTAGCAACCAACGCTAATGGTAAAAATGCCACAACACCTCTCGAAGTTAATTTGAAAGCAAACGAAATGAATATTGTTGATCTTCCTACTTCTGCTTGGTGTGACGCAAAAGACCGTTCAAATTATCCAATTCAATTGGTATATATCTATTTTGAGATGGGGACATCAGTAGTTGGGACTGAATATTCCATTGAAATTCCTGGCATTGAGGCTGTGTATAATAATGTAGATGCAAGTGGGGTAGAAGATGTATTTGACGTGTCAAGCTCGATTAAAATGTATCCAAATCCTGTGACTCTTGGCGAATCGGTAAATATAAATTTACTTGAGGCAGGCAGTTCTGTGATTTCTATTTATAATGAAGCTGGGCAGTTATTGTCAAAGGAAACTAATAGTGGTGATGGTAATATTTCATTATCTACATCAAATCTTTATCGTGGTATATTCTTTGTAAATGTTATGCAAAACTCATCGACAAAAGTCCTTAAATTAATTATAAAATAAAACTTACTAAAATACATAATCATGAAAAGAATCAACTTAGTATTATTTATAATTGCTTGCATCTTATCGTGTGGCTCAATACAGGCAAAAAACCAATGGAAAATTTACGATATTGCGTATGATGTTGACACTCTTGTGTATAAACATCAAGTGGGTCCAGGAACTACGTATGCAAAATATAATATGCCTGCATTTCCTATGCAAGTTAGTGTTCTTGAAATGGACTTAACTAATAAGTATATTGATTTTGAAACATGTAAAGGTGGTGACAAGGGTGTCGCTGAAGAATGTCCGTCAAGTATGTACAAACGCAATGATAGGCCAGGTCACGACATGGTTGCTGCTACTAATGGCGATTTCTATTTTTATCAAAATGTAGTTGAAAATGGAATTCCACGTAGTGGACAATTTCGTCGAAACGAGTGTGTCACGAATCCTGTTGGACGTGCAGCTTTTGTCCTTACAGATGATCGTCGTCCTTTTGTCGATAGAGTAGATTTTGCTGGTAAAGTTACTTTTGGCGCGACTACGGCAAGGCTTCACACTGTCAATATGCAACGCCTCGAATGGGAAGATGCAAGTGCTGGTATGCTTATTCTTTACACTAATTCTTATGGAACAGAAACGGAGTATTGCCATGGTGGTACAAAGGTTATAATCACACCTAAAACTGGTGAGTTTTTCTGGAGCGCAAATAAAAATATAGATGCGGTTGTTAAGGAGATTAAAGTTGGCGAAGGCGTTACTGAAATCCCTGCTGGCAGTGCAATACTTTATGGAAAAGGCACTTCTGAAGAGTTTGTTAAGTCACTTGCTGTTGGTTCTGAAATATCTTTATTTTTGGGTACTAATCTACGCGCACAACCCGGACTACTTACCGATTTTAAGGAATTAATGGGTGGTAGCAATAATATCATTCTGCGTGACGGTAAATTAGTAGATGAGCAAGATTCTCGTCATCCGCGCACATGTATTGGATATAACAAGGAGGGAACAAAGGTGTATTTTATCCTTCTTGATGGGCGTTGGTCGCAATCTACGGGTGCTACGATGGGTGAATGCGCTGGCGTTTTTCTTGGACTTGGTGCATGGAATGCTGTAAATCTCGACGGCGGAGGCTCTTCTTGCATGGTAGTTAATGGCGAAATAGTTAATAATCTTAGCGACGGTAAAGAACGACAAGTTGGTAATGGTTGTCTGCTCGTCTCTAATGCGCCAATCGATGATGCAATCTCCAAAATAGGTTTTGCTCCTCGCTCTAATAATATACCTATTACTTCTAAATTCATTCCTGTAATTTACGGGTATAATCAATATGGAGTACTTAAAAATAAGAAGTTAGAAGGCGTTAAACTTTCGTGTGATGCAAATATTGGTCGTATTGCTGAAGATGGTTCTTTTATTGCCTCTGCAATACCTGGTGCAGGTAAAATAAGAGCCTCTTTTAATGGAGTTAACGTAGAAATGGACGTTAAAATAATTCCTGCAAAAATCTCGTTACGCCTTAATTCTGTTTTGATTGATAATAATCATAATTATTCTATTGAAATGTTAGGGACTAATGGATTTTATCAAGAAAAACTCGACCCTGCAAGTATCGCTTGGACTTCTAACGACACTCAGGTGTGCAGAGTTGAAAATGGTATCTTGATTGCTGTGAAGGATGGCGAAACTGTTGTTGATGGCGTTGGAAATGGATTCACTGGTTCTATAACTGTTAAAGTACAATTACCCAAAAGTAGAGTACAAGCCATTGACCCAAATTTGGATCCAAAGACATGGAAAATCAGCCAAACAGGAGGCACAAAGCGTGTCGTCACTCCACTCGAAAACGGGATGAAAATTGTATATACAGGAGCAAATGGACGAGGTCCGAATATCAAATTATCAAAGAAAATAGTTCTTTGGAGTCTTCCCGATATTATAAGAATACGAATTAACCCAGGCGATGCAGTAATAAAGACTATTAATATTAGTACAACTCCAGCCATTGGAGGTAACGCGATGAACAATATAGCATTTAAAGGTAACGCTAATGAAATAACGACAGTTGATTTACCAACAAAAGACTGGTGTGATGTTACCGATCTCGCAAATTATCCATTGACGTTTAATTCAGTACAATTTGACATGGGCATTTCAGCAACAGGTAAAGAGTTTACTGTTGAAATTCCAGGTATTGAAGCCGTGTACACAAGCGTTGAGCCAAGTGGAGTAGAAGATGCCGTAACGCAGACTAACGCCATTAACGCTTATCCTAATCCAATAAATGAAGGGGAAACAGCCTATGCCAATATCGGTACAGCCGAAACCGCATTTGTAGCAGTTTACAGCCATTTAGGACAGCTCATTAAGCAGTCCACCATAAAGGCACAAAGTAACATAATAGCGCTCCCAGTAAGCGATTTAGCGCAAGGCACCTACTTCGTAGCAATCACCGCTGGCCCCGCCACACAGTCAGTCAAATTAATCGTAAAATAATTTTATTTTTAAAGTACAATGAGCGACAGAAGCAGTATTAACATACTTTTTTCATGTCGCTCATTATTGTATTATATTTATTAGTGTCCGCTAAAACATAAACATAGGAGCTCAACTCATTGAAACTCAAGA
>JAVWYO010000125.1:0-5369 GCA_036661515.1 Muribaculaceae bacterium
TCCTCCTGTATATTATACTGTTAGAGGTCTTGGGTTCCGTGAGTTTGGTGATGCTAAAAAAACTATTCTAAAAGCTGATAAGTTCGATGATTTTGCAAAATTTTTAGCAAATGTTGTGAAACATTTTAAGGAAGAAGGTATTAAAATTAATTACATATCACCTTTAAATGAACCTCAATGGGATTGGTCTGTATCAGCAATTGGAGCTAATAATAGTCAAGAAGGTAGTCCTTGGACAAATGAAGAAATTAGAGATGTTGTAAGGTCTATAAATTCTCAATTTGTATCAGATGGAGTAGATAGTAAAATATTTATATCAGAAGCTGGATCGATAAATACTTTATTAGAAGGGACAGGTGTTGCATATGATCAACTTAATAAATTATGGGATCCGTCAGGAAGTTGTTTTATTGGTCAGAATCTCAATAATTTCTCAAATATTATTTCATCTCATAGTTATTGGGCTGATGGAAGTGCTGAGGCTTTAGTAAATACGAGACAATCTTTGAAAGACAGGATGACTGATTTAGGAGATTATCAATATTGGCAAACAGAATACAGTCTTCTTGGTAGTGGATATAAATTTGGATTCCCAAATAATAGAATGTTAACGCCAATGGAGAGTGGTGTTTCTCTTGCAAGAGTAATACATCATGATTTATCCATAGCAAATGCTACTGGGTGGCAGTGGTGGACAACATTTGAATTGGGGAAGAACATGAATGCTGAAGACCGATTTGCTTTAATGAGTGTAGCATTTAATAAAGATAAAACGCAAGGCATTTATAGAACGACAAAGTTACTTTACACATTAGGTAATTACTCGCGTTTTATTAGACCTGGAATGAAGCGAATTGACGTATCTCGTTCAGATAATGCTACCGATATAGAGGCCGTTTCGACTCAAATGGTTTCGGCTTATTATGATGAGAAGACTAATAATGTTGTTATGGTGGTTGTTAATGCTTCTGCTCAAGATTGTGGAATAAAATTGAATGTAGAGAATCTCCCTAATGGTATTCAGGCAGATGAATTTACACCTTATATTACTACAGACTTAGATAGTGATAATATTAAAAGGTATCCAGCAGTAAAGAGTGGATCTCATTATGTCATTCCAGGTACATCTGTTGTTACATTTGTAAGCAAAGCAAACGCTTTGAGTGTTGAACAAGTTGCAAATTCCGAAAATAAATTAATTATCTATCCAAATCCCGTAAAAAGAGGTGAAGAGATTGTATGTAAGGTTAATGGAGCCACACGACTAATTATCTCAGATATTAATGGACGAGAAATCTCTCGATATGATGTTGTCGATTCTAATAGTGATATAATTCAATTATCAAGTGACAAATTAGATTTAGGATTTTATATTATTACATCTATAAGTAAAAACGGTTATATTGACTCTAAAAAAATAGTTGTAAAACAGCAATATTATTAATTTATTGAACTGAATGGAATCATCTCTCTTATCCCTATAAAGGGAGATGATTTTTGATTTAAAATAACGTAATCTTTATAATTTAAATACTCAATGAAAAAATATTTAATATCCCTTTTTATTTGTTTATTAGGCATGCCATGCATAGCCCAAATAGCAGATATTAATTCTTATCTAAAGCCAATTATTAATGAATTTAATTTAAGATGGCCTAAGAATAGGACAATTAATGTCGTATTTCATGGTCATAGTGTACCAACAGGATATTTTGCAAGGCAAAATGTTAATACTTTAGATGCTTATCCCCATCAGACATTAATTAACTTAAAAAATAAATATCATACAGCAGTAATTAACTGCATTACAACAAGTATTGGTGGTGAACAATCAGAACAAGGTTCTCTTAGATTCAAGGATCAGGTTTTATGTATGCGTCCAGATGTGTTATTCATAGATTATGCACTAAATGATCGAGCAATTGGTCTTGAAAGAGCAAAAAATGCCTGGAGTAAAATGATAGAATTGGCACAAGAATATGGATGCAAAATAATACTGATGACACCTACACCAGATCTTACTGAGGATATATTAAATGACGATACGCAACTTGCTAAACACGCACAAGAAATTAGGGATTTAGCTGCAATATATGAAGTAGGATTAGTTGATAGTTATAAAATATTTAAAGAGATAAAGGAATCTGGAATTGATTTGAAAGGTTATATGGCACAGGCTAATCATATTAATGAAAAAGGGCATAAAATAGTAGCAAATGAAATAAATAAATGGTTTAATAGGACGACAAGTGTTGAACAAGTTGCAAATTCCGAAAACAAATTAATTATTTATCCAAATCCCGTAAAAAGAGGTGAAGACATTGTATGTAAAGTTAATGGAGCCACACGACTAATTATCTCAGATATTAATGGACGAGAAATCTCTCGATATGATGTTGTCGATTCTAATAGTGATATAATTCAATTATCAAGTGACAAATTAGATTTAGGATTTTATATTATTACATCTATAAGTAAAAACGGTTATATTGACTCTAAAAAAATAGTTGTAAAACAGCAATATTATTAATTTATTGAACTGAATGGAATCATCTCTCTTATCCCTATAAAGGGAGATGATTTTTGATTTAAAATAACGTAATCTTTATAATTTAAATACTCAATGAAAAAATATTTAATATCCCTTTTTATTTGTTTATTAGGCATGCCATGCATAGCCCAAATAGCAGATATTAATTCTTATCTAAAGCCAATTATTAATGAATTTAATTTAAGATGGCCTAAGAATAGGACAATTAATGTCGTATTTCATGGTCATAGTGTACCAACAGGATATTTTGCAAGGCAAAATGTTAATACTTTAGATGCTTATCCCCATCAGACATTAATTAACTTAAAAAATAAATATCATACAGCAGTAATTAACTGCATTACAACAAGTATTGGTGGTGAACAATCAGAACAAGGTTCTCTTAGATTCAAGGATCAGGTTTTATGTATGCGTCCAGATGTGTTATTCATAGATTATGCACTAAATGATCGAGCAATTGGTCTTGAAAGAGCAAAAAATGCCTGGAGTAAAATGATAGAATTGGCACAAGAATATGGATGCAAAATAATACTGATGACACCTACACCAGATCTTACTGAGGATATATTAAATGACGATACGCAACTTGCCAAACATGCACAACAAATTAGGGATTTAGCTGCAAAATATAAGGTAGGATTAGTTGATAGCTATAAAATATTCAAAGGGATAACGGAATCTGGAATTGATTTGAAAGGTTATATGGCACAGGCTAATCATATTAATGATAAAGGGCATAAAATAGTAGCAAATGAAATAAATAAATGGTTTATAAAATGAAAGCGACATTATTAACTTTAATAGCAGCAAGCTCCACATTAGGCTTGTGCGCACAAACTCAGAGACCAAATGTTTTGTTTATAATGGTAGATGATTATGGTTGGGCTGACGTGAGTTATAATGGAAGTAAATTTTATGAGACACCTAATATAGATAAATTGGCCGCCGATGGAATGTGCTTTACAAATGGATATGCAGCGGCATCAATAAGTTCTCCCACAAGGTGTAGTTTGATGACTGGGAAATATCCAGCAAGACTTCATATTACTGATTGGATTCCAGGATACCAATATGGCAAAAATTCTAAGCAACTGAGTAAATATAAGATGATTAGTCCTGAAATGCAACTCAATATGCCATTAGAAGAAGTTACTATTGCAGAAGCAATGAAAGAGAATGGATATAAGACGTGTCATGTGGGTAAATGGCACTGTGCTGAAGATTCGTTGTTTTACGCGCAATATCAAGGATTTGATAAAAATATTGGTGGGTGGCTTAGTGGAAGTCCCAAAGGAAATTCTGCTGAAGGGAATGCTTATTTTACACCTTATAATAATCCATATCTTTCTGATGGACCAAAGGGCGAATTTTTAACTGACCGTTTAGGAAATGAAGCAATAAGTTGGATAAGTAGTCATAAAGAGAATCCTTTTTTTATGTATTTATCATTCTATGCCGTGCATACTCCAATACAGCCAAAACCCGAGAAAGCAACCTATTTTAGAGAAAAAGCTAAAAGAATGGGAATTGATACTATTTCTTCATTTACAACTAATGTAGATTGGTATAACAATAATCCTCAGCCATCTGGGCATTGGAAAGAACGTATAATACAAAACGATGCAAATTATGCCGCGCTAATTTCGAGCATGGATGATAATATTGGTAAAGTTATTGATTATCTTAAGAAAAATGGTTTATATGATAATACTATTATATGTTTTTTATCTGACAATGGCGGACTATCTACAGCCGAAGGGTCTCCTACTACAAATGCGCCATTGAGAGGTGGTAAAGGATGGCTATATGAAGGTGGAATAAGAGTACCATTTTTAATAAGATATCCAGGAATTACTAAGCCTGGCTCAAAATGTGAAACGCCAGTAATTTCAACTGATTTTTATCCTACTATTTTATCGTCTTGTGGGTTGAGTATGAAACCAGAGCAACATAAAGATGGCGTAGATTTATTACCATTACTTAAAGGTAAAAGCATAAAACGTGATGCAATTTATTGGCATTACCCTCACTATGGAGGTAAGGGGGATTCACCTGCATCAGCAATACGAAAAGGGAATTGGAAACTTATTCAATTCTATGAAACAGGGAATATTGAACTATACAACTTGAAAGACGATATTTCTGAGTCAAACAATTTAGCGCCGAAGCATAGAAAACTTGTAAAAAACTTGCAAAAAGAGCTACAAGCTTGGTTGATATCTGTAGATGCAAAGATGCCAAAAGAAAATAAGGACTATAAGTTTAAAAATATTGATTCAATAAAAATCCTTTCTAACATTCGTCGTCAAAAAATTGCAGGATGGGGGACTTCTCTATCTTGGTGGGCTCATGACGTTGGTGATAAGTTCTCAAAAAATCTTTTGGATACATTCGCTTATTTGCTAACAAGCCCTAAAGAACTAAACATGAACATCTTCCGGTATAATATTAGTGGCGGCGATAATCCATCACATACGCATATGCGTAAAGATGCTCAAGTTCCAGGATATAAAAATGCAGAAGATTCTGCTTATAATTGGAATGCTGATAGTTCTCAAAGACGCATGCTTTTTATTGTTGATAAATTACGTCCAGGTGCTATATATGAAGCAGCAAATTATTCGCCTCCATTCTGGATGACTAAAAGTGGGTGTTCTGCTGGTAGTATTGATGGCACAGACAATCTTAAAGATGATTATTACGATGATTTTGCAAAATATCTGGCTGATTGTGTCAGCTATTATAAAACTAATTATGGGATAACTTTCAAGACCATTTCTCCTATTAATGAACCATTTTCTAATTGGTGGAAAGCAAA
>JAVWYO010000126.1:0-2614 GCA_036661515.1 Muribaculaceae bacterium
AAAAAAATGGCAAAATCACATTAATCTGTAATTTTGCCATTTTAGGATATATCTACGCTCTAAGAAGCTGTATTAAAATTCTGCATTATTTGGTGTGCGTGGAAATGGTATCACGTCACGGATATTGGTCATTCCTGTAACAAATAGCACGAGGCGTTCAAAGCCAAGCCCAAAACCTGAATGTGGCACTGTACCATAGCGACGGGTGTCGAGATACCACCACATATCTTTCATTGGAACGTGCATTTCTTCGATGCGTCCTACTAATTTGTCATAATTTTCTTCTCGCTCTGAACCTCCAATAATTTCACCTATTTTTGGGAAAAGGACATCCATAGCGCGGACGGTCTTGCCATCTTCATTTAACTTCATGTAGAATGCCTTTATCTCTTTAGGATAATCAGTAAGAATTACAGGTTTCTTGAAATGTTCTTCCACTAAGTAACGTTCGTGCTCACTTTGAAGATCGACACCCCAAGACACAGGAAATTCAAATTTCTTGCCCGATGCCTCAAGTATTTTCACTCCTTCGGTATATGATAGTCGAACAAAATCATTTGCTACAACAAAATTAAGGCGTTCTATTAAATCCTTATCATACATTTCACAAAGAAAATCTATATCATCTTTAGCATTGTCGAGTGCATACTTGATGCAATATTTAATAAAATCTTCGGCTAAATCCATATTTTCGCCAATCTCATTGAAAGCAACTTCAGGCTCAATCATCCAAAACTCCGACAAGTGTCGCGGAGTATTTGAATTTTCGGCACGGAAAGTGGGTCCAAATGTATAAATTGCACCGAGCGCAGTAGCGCCAAGCTCTCCTTCAAGTTGTCCCGAAACGGTTAAATTTGCTGGCTTGCCAAAGAAATCTTGGCTATAATCAATAGCCCCGTCTTCTTTGCGAGGCACATTATTCATATCAAGAGTGGTGACTTGAAACATTTCACCTGCTCCTTCACAATCACTTGCAGTGATTAATGGAGTGTTTAGGTAGAAGAAACCACGATCGTTGAAATATTTATGAATAGCAAAAGCAAGCGCATGACGTATGCGGAGCACTGCACCAAATGTGTTTGTGCGAGGACGCAAATGTGCTTTTTCGCGAAGAAATTCAAGAGTGTGCCCTTTCTTTTGCAAAGGGTATGTATCTACATCGGCAGTGCCATATATTGTGAGTTCTTTTGCTTGCACTTCTGCCGTCTGTCCCTTTCCTTGCGACTCAACTAACTGACCAATAACATGCAAACTTGAACCCGTAGTAATTGTTTTTAGTTCCTCATCGCTGAACTTCTCCATATCAAATACCACTTGAATATTTTTAATGGTAGAGCCATCATTGAGAGCAACAAATTGCACATGCTTATTGCCACGACGAGTTCTAACCCACCCTTTTACACTGACTTCTTTTCCTATCAGCTCAGGCGACCATATATTGGCGATCTTTGTTCTTTGTATTCCCATTATAGTTTCAATATTTTTTATTTCAGTAATTAGCTCTTAACCCAAAGAAAGGTCAAGAGCTAACAGCTAAAATATATAGATTTTATTCTTTATTCAAAAGAGTTTTGCTTCAAGAAATTAACTTCTTCTTGAGTCAAATAACGCCAGCGTCCGCGAGGCAAATTTTTCTTTGTCAACCCTGCGAAATATACGCGGTCGAGCTTGGTAACATGATATCCGAGTGACTCAAACATGCGACGAACGATGCGGTTGCGCCCAGAGTGAATTTCAATACCAGCTTGATTGCGTTCAATATCAGATACATAACTTATAGCGTCGGCATGTATAGGACCATCTTCAAGTTCTATACCATCGGCAATGCTTTGCATGTCGTCTTCTGTAATATCTTTATCTGTCCACACTTGATATATCTTTTTCTTTACATATTTTGGATGCGTTAGCTTTGATGCTAAATCACCATCATTAGTAAGGAGTAACACACCAGTCGTGTTGCGGTCAAGACGCCCTACTGGATATATGCGCTCAGGACAAGCATTCTTAACAAGATCCATTACCGTTAAGCGACCATTAGGGTCATCGCTCGTTGTTACACAATCTTTTGGCTTATTTAGAAGTATATAGCATTTGCTTTCAAGTGTTACTACCTTTTCTTGATATTCTACAATGTCGGCTGCAGTAATCTTTACTCCAAGCTCTGTTGCTGGGGTTCCGTTTACTATTACAAGCCCTTTTTGGATTAAATCATCTGCTTCACGACGAGAACAAACACCGGCGTTTGCCATAAACTTGTTCAAACGTACTGGTGCGGTTGGGTCGATTTCAGGCATTTCATATTCTACACGCTTTGGACGTGGAGTGAAAGTGCGCATTTGTGAATTTTGTTGTTGTCCATAAGCTGGTCTTCCGCCACCTTGACGATTACCATAGCCACCTTGGCGTGGTGCGCCATAGCCTCCACCTTGTGGACGATTGCCATAGCCTCCGCCACCTTGTGAACGGTTATCATATCCACCTTGGCGTGGTGCGCCATAGCCTCCACCACCTTGTGAACGGTTATCATATCCGCCTTGACGTGGTGCGCCATAGCTTCCGCCACCTTGTGGACGATTGCCATAGCCTCCGCCACCTTGTGAACGGTTATCATATC
>JAVWYO010000126.1:2714-5350 GCA_036661515.1 Muribaculaceae bacterium
GGCGTGGTGCGCCATAGCCTCCACCACCTTGTGAACGGTTATCATATCCGCCTTGGCGTGGTGCGCCATAGCTTCCGCCACCTTGTGGACGATTACCATAACCACCTTGACGATTGTTATTGTATCCACCTTGACGATTATTGTTATATCCGCCACCTTGATATCCAGAGCCCTGATTATTATAGTCATTGCCACCTGCTGCAGTGTCACTTTCTGAAGTAGTAGCATTGTTATCATAATTATTATAGCGATTATAATCGCCACCTTGATTGCCATAACCACCACCCTGGCGATTGTTGTTATAACCACCTTGACGATTATTATTGTAACCACCTTGATTATAACCACCTTGGCGATTATTGTTATAGCTCCTTTGAGTGTAGTTTCTCTCTCCGTAATCAGCTCTTACGGGTCTTTCTCCTTGTTGTGTTGAATCCTGTTGGTTATATGAGATTTTCTCATAACGTCCCTCTGTACTTACAGGAGCATCAGTATTGCTCACAGTTATACGCGGTCTTTTTGGCTTTTTTTCGATATCTTCCATATCAATCATTTTGTTAGGCCTCTCGGCTAATTTTACTCGTTTTTATTCTAACTAAGGTTATTGTAGTTTAATTCTATTAATCAATCTTTTAAAACCTAAAATATTCTGCAAAGATAACAGATATTTATTTAATAACAATAATCATTATTAAAAGATTATGCAGAATAATATATAATTTAAAATCCCGTGTAACTATGAGGAGTAATTGCTTTTAATTCGCGCTTAACGGCATCGCTAACATTCAGAGTATCAATAAATGCTGAAATACTTTCGGCATTCACTACGCTATTTGTGCGAGTTAGTTCCTTTAGCGTTTCATATGGCTTTTCATAACCTTCGCGACGCAAAATCGTCTGTATAGCTTCGGCTACCACATTCCACATATTATCAAGGTCACGGGCAATAGCTTTTTCATTAAGCAACAATTTATTAAGACCTTTCAACGTACTATGAAGAGCTATTAAGCTATGCCCCAATGGAACACCTACATTTCTCAACACAGTGGAATCGGTGAGGTCGCGTTGCAAGCGAGAAATAGGCAATTTCTTTGCGAGATGTTCAAAAATAGCATTAGCCATTCCAAGATTTCCCTCAGAATTTTCAAAATCGATAGGATTTACTTTATGAGGCATAGCCGAAGAGCCCACCTCGCCAGCCTTAATCTTTTGTTTGAAATATTCCATTGAAATATACTGCCACATGTCGCGGTCAAGATCCATGATAATAGTATTTATACGCTTCATCGCATCAAAAAGCATTGCAAGATTATCATAGTTAGAAATCTGCGTAGTCCACTGTTCACGCTCTATCCCAAGAGATTCTTTTAAAAATTTAGCAGCAAAATCAAGCCATTGAATATTAGGATACGCTATAAGATGAGCATTAAAATTACCAGTAGCACCACCAAATTTTCCACTAATAGGAACTTGCTCCAATTGCTTCAATTGTTGCTCCATGCGATAAGCAAATACCTTGATTTCTTTTCCAAGACGCGTGGGAGAAGCAGGCTGCCCGTGAGTCTTTGCAAGCATTGGAATAGCCATCCATTCTTCGGCATATTTATTTAGCACCGTTATAACCTCTTTAAGAAGTGGAATATACACACTCTCAACTGCATCTTTTATTGCCATAGGCATTGAGGTGTTATTTATATCTTGCGAAGTGAGCCCAAAATGGATAAATTCCTTTTTTGCACTAAGTCCAAGAGTATCAAAACGCTCTTTAAGAAAATACTCTACCGCCTTCACATCATGATTAGTTACACTTTCTATATCTTTTACACGCTGAGCATCAGCAAGCGTAAAGCTATTGTAAACATCACGTAATGAAGGAAAAACACTCTTATCAACATCTGCAAGCTGTGGCAAAGGCAACTCACAAAGAGCAATAAAATACTCAATCTCCACTTTAATGCGATAACGAATTAGCGCAAATTCAGAAAAATAAGCATCAAGCTGCTCGGTTTTACTTCTATAACGACCATCGATTGGTGAAACTGCTGTAAGAGGACTTAAATTCATAATAATATCTTGAGGTGAATAAATTCTTATTTTTGCTGTTTAGCATTATAAATCAACCATATAGCATTATCTGCCTGATTTGGTTATGCAAATTTACAATTTTCGTGGCATCTTTCTTCATTTTTTCTTCACTTTTTATTTTGATATTTTAAAAAAAGGCGTACCTTTGCAACGCTTTCAACAAAGAAAGGGCGTTTAGCTCAGCTGGTTCAGAGCATCTGCCTTACAAGCAGAGGGTCGGCGGTTCGAATCCGTCAACGCCCACAAAGCTACCTCGATAATCGAGGTAGCTTTTTTCATTAATCTATCAAACACCTGTGAATGGCGTGGAACACTTCACGCAAAGCCAGAGCCACGAGCCAGAACGTCGAAGACGTTCCACTTCAGAACGAAGTTCTGAAATTTAACCCCACAATGCAGTGAGCGCAAGCGAACGCAATTGTGGGGTAACCAGCTGATATGGTGATTCCTACGTCGAAGACGTTGCACGCCACCCACGCCCACAAACATCTGTGTAAAATTCGCACAAAAAAAAGGCGACTTATATTACCACTCCTTAGTAGCATATAAAT
>JAVWYO010000127.1:0-5322 GCA_036661515.1 Muribaculaceae bacterium
TTCTTAGGTGATGAAACTAAATTAAATGCACTTGAAAAAGGATATTAATAGCATCACTAAATAAAAAATGAGAGTGGAAAATATTAAATTATTTTCTGCTCTCTTTTTTTATTTAGCGATTCTGGTTATCTTTACACAGCTTCTAAATGAATCATTACATGGATATGAAATCAATTCAATTAATAATGTTAGGGACAGGAAATGCAATGGCTACGAAGTGCTATAATACATGTTTTGCACTAAAGATAGGTTGTGAGTATTTCTTGGTAGATGCAGGGGGCGGAAATGGAATAATGTTGCAACTTGAGAAGGCTGAAATTAAATATCAAGCCATTCACAACATGTTTGTTACCCATGCTCACACCGACCATGTACTCGGAGTTATATGGGTAATAAGGAAAATTGCAATGCTAATGTCGACCGAAAAATATGATGGGAATTTGAATATTTATTGTTACAAAGAGTTGCAACACATTATTACCACATTTTGCGAGATGACTCTAACGGCTAAGTTGAATAAATATATAGGCAATCGTATAAAATTCAATATAATTGACAATGGTGATAGTCACACAATTCTTGGAATGGAAATACATTTCTTTGATATAGCATCGACAAAAATGAAACAATATGGGTTTAGAGCTATTTTACCAAATAACAAAATCCTTGTGTGCTTAGGAGATGAGCCTTATAACGATGTTTGTAAAAGTTATGTTGAACATTGTGACTGGTTATTGTCGGAGGCTTTTTGCCTTTATGAAGATTGTGATGTATTTAAACCTTACGAAAAGCATCATAGCACAGCGCTTGATGCAGGAAAGCTCGCGGAAGCCTTAAAGGTGGCTAATCTCGTGCTTTATCACACTGAAGACACAACTATTGATACCCGTAAGAAAAGATACACCAGCGAGGCTAAAATGGCATTTTCAGGCAATGTATATGTCCCCGATGATTTAGATATAATAGAGTTGTAAACGATTATTGTAGCCTATTTAAGGCCGAGAGTAGGGCATCAAGGTCAGTTCTTACAGATTTAAGCCTATCAATAATTTGGGCGCGCTGTGATACATTGTGCCGATTAACCTTTATTTGTTGCTGAGCGGCATCAAGTTTTAGTCCTTTTTCTTTAACTAAGAAATATACCATTCGTATGGTTTCAATATCCTCTGGAGTGTAAAAACGTGTGTTTTTACTGTTGCGCGTTGGTTTTATTATTGTAAATTCCTTTTCCCAAAATCGCAAAGTAGATGCGTTGATACCAAGAATATCAGCAACTTCACTAATTTTATAATATTTCTTATCTGTGATATTATCCATAGTGGTTAATCCATTACATGACCAGCATTTTCAGCCATCTTAATAAGTTCATTATATTGCTGAGGAGTGATGTCAAAGAAATAATAATCAATAGGATTTTGTGCTTCACCTTTAAAACGTACTTCATAATGCAGATGAGGTCCAGTCGATTTTCCTGTGTTACCAACTTCTCCAATTTTGTCGCCACGCTTAATAGTTTGCCCTGGCCGTACTAATATCTTGCTTAAATGAGCATATCGAGTGGTGTAATTATATCCATGATCTAATATTATTAGATTGCCATATCCGCTATTCCAGTCAGCCTCGGTTACTGTTCCATTGCCAGTAGCAAATATTGGTGTACCAATTTCTGATGCAAAGTCGAGCCCTTCATGAAATTTTGAAGTACCATAAATTGGATCAATACGACGACCATATCCCGATGCCATTCTTTTTAAATCTTTATCGGCTATTGGTTGTATTGACGGTATGTGATCAATACGATTTTTTTGCCCCTTTGCAATAGATATTAGCTCATTATATGATTTGATTTGCGTGTATAGTTCACGATCGAGTTGATCGGTTTTACGTGTTACATTAGTAATTAGTTCTGCATCGTTTAATGACTTCAGTTCAGCATATCTTGCTTCATTATCAAGACCTGCATAGCGCATTGCAGGATTTATACGATCGGCTTGCATCATGACTCGATAGAAGTTGTCATCTCGCATTTGCAAGTCTTCCATAACACCCAGAGAACGGTCAAGCCTCACTTGTAATATATCGTATTGTGATTTAAGTTCTTTGTTTTGTTGCTTTAATTGTTTTTCACGAGGAAAATCAAACCAATAGTAAACTGTGAGAAATAAAGCGATTCCAATAAGCACACCGATGATGAAATGCCTAATTACTACCCACAATTTTTGCTTTGCAGATAGATAGACACGTTCATAGTTTGACGTGTTTTCGTTATAGCGATAAAAGACTTTTTTGCTCATTGACTATTAGATGTACTCTTATTTTTGCAAAAATAATATTTAAAAGTTACTTTTGTAGATTGTTTCCGCCGTAAAGTTAAACTTTTAGTTTAATAAAAGCCAAATAACAATAGATAAAACAGATTAATACAAAATTAAATAAATATATGCTTACCGCAAAAGAAATTAGAGAATCCTTTAAGGAATTCTATCGTAGCAAGGACCACCAGATTGTTAAGTCTGCACCAATGGTTATTAAAGATGACCCAACGTTAATGTTTACAAACGCGGGAATGAACCAATTTAAGGACATCATACTTGGAAATGCGGCGATAAAATACAAAAGAGTAGCAGATTCACAAAAATGTCTTCGCGTTAGCGGAAAGCACAATGATCTTGAAGAAGTGGGGCTTGATACTTACCACCACACAATGTTTGAAATGCTTGGTAACTGGTCATTTGGCGATTATTTTAAAGCTGAAGCCATTAATTGGGCGTGGGAGTATCTTGTAGAGGTATTAAAACTTAATCCAGAGTTACTTTATGCAACAGTCTTTGAGGGATATGAACCAGAGGGTCTTGAGCGTGATAATGAAGCTGCTGGTTATTGGGAAAAACATTTACCAAAAGATCATATTATTAATGGTAATAGACATGATAATTTTTGGGAAATGGGTGATACTGGTCCATGTGGACCTTGTTCCGAAATACACATTGACCTGCGCAGCGAAGCCGAACGAGCTGCTATACCAGGGCGTGAATTAGTTAATGAAAGCCACCCACAAGTAATAGAAATATGGAATTTGGTATTCATGCAATACAATCGTAAGGCAGATGGTAGTCTTCAACCACTTCCAGCTCGTGTTATTGATACGGGAATGGGATTTGAGCGCTTATGTATGGCTCTTCAAGGCAAAACGTCTAATTATGATACCGATGTGTTTCAACCTCTTATTAAAGAGATAGGAAAGATGGCCGAAAAGCATTATGGCGACAACACCCAAGTGGATATTGCAATGCGAGTAATATCTGACCATGTGCGTACGATTTCATTTTCTATTGCAGACTCTCAATTACCATCAAATGCTAAGGCTGGCTACGTAATTCGTCGTATTCTTCGCCGTGCAGTTCGATATGGCTACACATTTCTTGGACAAAAGAAGGCTTTCCTTTATAAATTAGTTGATGTCCTTATAGAATCAATGGGCGACTCTTATCCCGAATTAAAGGCGCAGAGCGACTTGATTAAAAAGGTCATTAAGGAAGAAGAAGAATCATTCCTACGTACACTTGAGACGGGTATCAAACTTATTGATAAAGTTATTGCTGATACAAAAGCAACAGGAAAGAATGAAATAAGCGGTAAAGAAGCATTTACACTTTATGATACTTATGGGTTCCCGCTCGATTTAACAGAATTGATATTGAAAGAAAATGAGATGACTGTCAATATTGAGGAGTTTAACGAACAAATGAATATGCAAAAGCAACGTGCTCGAAATGCTGCTGCTGTTGAAACGGGTGATTGGGTTGTAATAAAAGATGGAGAGTCAAAATTTGTTGGTTACGATTTAACTGAAATTGATACTGAAATACTTCGATATCGTAAAGTAAAACAAAAAAATACTGAGTTCTATCAAATAGTACTTGCACAAACTCCATTTTATGCTGAAATGGGTGGACAAATAGGAGATAATGGAAAGCTCATTAATGGTGATGAGGTTATTGAAATATTTGACACAAAGCGAGAAAACAATCTTGCTATTCATCTTTCAAAGAAATTGCCAGCCGATATTACAGAAACATTCCGTGCTGTTATTAATATCGAAAATCGTGAAGCAATAGCTTGTAATCACACTGCAACTCATCTACTTCATGAGGCTCTTCGCGAAGTGCTTGGAACACATGTTGAGCAAAAAGGCTCATTTGTATCAGCCGATATACTTCGTTTTGACTTCTCGCATTTCCAAAAAGTAACAGATGAAGAAATTCAAAAGGTTGAACACCTTGCTAACGCAAAAGTGCGTAAAGCGATTGAATGTTGTGAAAATAGAAATGTCCCAATTAAGGAAGCTCGCGAAATGGGTGCTATGGCACTATTTGGAGAGAAATATGGCGATGAAGTGCGTGTAATAAAGTATGGCTCTTCAGTAGAGTTATGTGGCGGTACGCACGTTAAAAACACTGGAAACATAGGAATGATAAAAGTGGTATCCGAAAGCAGTATAGCAGCAGGAATACGCCGTATTGAAGCTATAACAGGAAGTAGGGTAGAAGATGCTGTTTTAGAATTTCAAAACACATTAAAGGAGATTAGCTCAATGTTTAATAATACTCCAAATGTGCTATCTTCATTACAAAAATCTATAATAGAAAACGCCGACTTACGTAAACAAGCTGAAGAATTTTTAAAAGAACGCATTAAAGCTCTAACGGCTAAATTGGTGGATAGATCACAAAATATCAATGGCGTTAATGTTATAGCTTGTAAAGGTGCTCGACTTGCTGAAGTAATAAAAGGGGTAGCATTTAAAATAAAAGCAGAGATGCCTACCGATACAATTTTTGTTGCGGCAACATCTGAGTCGGGAAAACCTATTCTTACTGTTATGATTTCTGACAATCTAATAAAAGAAGGATACAATGCATCTCAGGTTGTAAGAGAAGCTGCAAAATTGATTAAAGGTGGTGGCGGAGGCCAACCTAATTTTGCTCAAGCAGGAGGTAAGGATATTGAAGGAATTGACAGTGCATTTGAGAAAATGTTTGAACTCCTAAAATTGAAATAATAAATTAGCTATAAGTATAGCTAAATATATGAAAAGGAGCAGGCTTAGGTTTGCTCCTTTTCTGTTGCTTAAAATTCAAAATTATTACTGAAAATTATAGTTTAATCTTGTAAATAATAATAAGATTGTGTGAATATCATAAAATTTAAGATGAAAATTATGAGAATCGGATAATCACCTATGCCATAATGAGATATGTATATATTTAATATAGTGCACAAATAATTATCATTTTAACAAGATTGGTTGATTTTAATAAC
>JAVWYO010000128.1:0-5306 GCA_036661515.1 Muribaculaceae bacterium
GTTTTCTATGGTCTTGGATTTGGTTGGGGAATCTAAATTGCGTCGACAATATTTTTTATATAAACCAAAAAAAGATAACAGAGGAGGAAAATTCTTTCATATTGCGCTCATTTCATTATCTTTGCAGAGGATAAGGTATGGCTTTACATAGTCTAAATAAATTTGGCTCTATGCTAAGCTTGCATTATCTTTGCCGAATATTTACGCGCATAATCAATATTGATAAAACTCATCAAATGAGACAATACAAAATCATTAATAATTCCATTGGCTGGCTAATGTTTATCGTGGCTGCCATTACCTATCTATTGACTATTGAGTCAACTGCAAGTTTTTGGGATTGCGGTGAATTTATTTCACAGGGATATAAACTCGAAGTTGGACATCCACCTGGCAATCCTATTTTCATGCTTGCGGCGCGATTTTTCATAAATTTTGCATCAGGACCAAGCACGGTTGCCATTATGGTAAATTCAATGTCTGCCCTACTAAGTGCTGGCACTATTCTTTTGCTATTTTGGACTATAACGCATCTTGTTAAGAAATTAATAGTAAAAGATGATTCAACAGGAGTTTCGCTTAATGAAATGCTTGTAATCTTTGGTAGTGGCATAGCTGGAGCTCTTGTATACACATGGAGCGACACTTTTTGGTTCTCGGCGGTTGAAGGTGAAGTATATGCGTTTTCTTCATTTTGCACTGCATTAGTCTTTTGGCTAATTCTAAAATGGGAAAACCGAGCTAACGATCCACATTCCGACCGTTATTTAATACTAATAGCCTATGTTCTTGGAATTTCTATTGCAGTCCATCTGCTTAATCTATTGTGTATTCCGGCCATAGTCCTTGTGTTTTATTACAAGAAATGGAAAGAGACATCAGTCAAAGGGTCAATATTGGCATTACTGCTATCTTTTGGTATAATAGTTCTTATCCTTTATGGACTTGTACCTGGATTTGTGAAAGTGGCGCAATGGTTTGAACTAAACTGTGTAAATTCATTTGGCATGCCCTTTAATTCAGGTGTTCTTGTATATTTTGTCATTGATATGGCACTATTTATATGGAGCATTTATGAGCTTTACCAACAACGAAATCCGTTATTGATAAAAATATCATTTCTTTTAAGTATATTTTTCTCTGGAATGCTTTTCATAGGCGATAGTTGGTTGATAGGAAGTGTATTAGTTATAGCGCTTGCACTGTATCTCTTTAAATTTTGCCAAAGAATACCAGTGCGTATTTTCAATATTGTCATTATGAGCATCTTTGTAATATTCATAGGGTATTCATCTTATGCCGTTATACTGATACGCTCAAATGCCGACACTCCAATGGACCAAAACTCTCCCGATAATGTGTTCTCACTCGCAAGTTACCTTAACCGTGAGCAATATGGGCAGCGTCCGTTGATTTATGGGCAGACATTCAATTCATCTGTTGTATATAAAATGAATAATGAGGGTATCGCTAAGCCCCTTACAGAGACAAAAGGCGCTAATTATGCTAAAGCAGTCAAAAACTCGCCTAATGACCCCGATCGTTATATAATGACAGGTTACACCGAAGATTATACAATGACTCCTGAGTTAAATATGTTATTTCCACGCATGTACAACGGAGCTTCGGCTCGTGAATATAGCGAATGGACAGGCATGACAGGGACACCAGTGATGGCGACAACAAAGGTTGACTCAGAAGGTAATACGATTGAAAGTGACACTAAAATCAAGCCAACATTTTTGGAAAATATGCAATTTTTCATCGATTACCAATTAAATTATATGTATTGGCGATACTTCATGTGGAACTTTGCAGGTCGTCAAAATGATATTCAAGGTAGTGGTGAAATCACTCATGGTAACTGGATTAGCGGAATACCCATAATAGATAATCTTCGGCTTGGTGACCAATCACTCCTTCCTGCCGATCTTGGCAAGGGTAATATGGGACACAACGTTTTCTTTATGTTACCTCTAATTCTTGGAATTATAGGGCTACTTTGGCAAGCTTATGCAGGAAAACGAGGGATAGAACAATTTTGGGTAATATTTTTCCTATTCTTCATGACAGGGCTTGCAATCGTGATTTACCTTAACCAGACACCAAGTCAGCCACGTGAACGCGACTACGCATTTGCTGGATCGTTCTATGCCTTTGCTATATGGGTGGGCATGGGAGTAGCTGGATTGTGGCGAATATTCATATTTTTGCTTAATAAGAAGAGTAAAAATGAAGCGAGCAATAATAGTGAGGAGAAAAAACCCATCGCACTTGCTATTGTAGCATGTGTTATTGGCATTGCGATACCTCTACAAATGGTTAGTCAAACGTGGGACGACCACAATCGTTCAGGACGATATGCAGCACGCGACTTTGGTATGAATTACTTATCGAGTGTTGATAAGAATGCTATTATATTCACCAATGGCGATAACGACACATTCCCTCTTTGGTATGTTCAAGAAGTAGAAGGATACCGCACCGATGTGCGCGTAGTGAACCTTAGCTATCTTGCTACCGACTGGTATATTGAACAAATGCGTCGTCCAGCCTACGAATCGGCATCAGTGCCAATGTTGGCAGGCAATAATACATTTGCTTATGGCGAGCGTCAATATAACTACTTTATATCACCCGATACCACACAGATGGTTCCTGTGCTAAAATCCTTAGAACAACTCTACGGGCCTGATTATAAAAACAATGGCTGGGGGCTTCCAGAAATAAAATATCCTATGATGTATATTCCTGTGAATGCCAACGACGTTATTAAATCAGGTGTAGTAAAAGCTGAAGATCGTAGCGCAATTGAAGAATACATCGATGCAAATATGTTTAAAGACCCATCAACAGCAGGCGACGGGGCAATGAGTTCGAGCAAAATAATGTCGCTCGACATCATCGCATCTAATGCAGCTAAAGGGTGGAAACGTCCAATCTATTTTGCGATGACCGTTCCCGATAGTTATTATCTTGGGCTTTCTAAGTATCTGCAAGCAACAGGTATGGCGTATGAACTTACGCCTATAATATCCGATGTAGCAGATGGCGAATTTGGTGTAAATACCGATAAGATGTATACCAACGTCATGACAAAATTCCGCTGGGGCGGACTTGAAAACAGCACCCCTCAGAATCCTATTTACGTTGATGAGACTATTAGCAGAATGGTGACAACTCACCGTAGCACTCTTTGTGATCTTGCTTATAATCTTATTGTTGAGGGAATGAAGGTGCAAGAAGCCATTGAGCCTACCGATAAAGCACAATCACCAGTCGTAGCAAATGGTACAAAGGAATATGAGCAATATAAGAATTTCTATAAAGACCGTTACGACAAAGCCCGCAAAGTGCTCAAGCTAATGGATACAAAGTTGCCAACTCATTGCTCACCTTATTCTATCCAAATTGGTTATAGAATAGCACAAGTTCATCTTATACTTGGTGATGCAAGTGGCAATAAGGCAGATAAGCAATACGGCTTGAAGATATTGGAAGATGAGATTATGAAATATGGCGATTACGCTCGTTTTTATCAATCTCTATCGCCAAGTCACACGCAACGCTTGTCACAATCGGATTTATACATAGATGGTCGCTATATCGTAGAACTCATGCAACTTTATAATGCCTCAGCTAATGATAAAGCAACTGAAAAAATTATGAAAAAGCTCGAAGCTCGTGGCGTGAATGTGCAACGCCTTTTCAAAGGTCAAGAATAATAATCTATAAAAAGGAGGGAATTGCTATTACTTCGGTGATAACGCAATTTCCTCCTTTCATTTTAAATTTATAAGGTGTTCATAGAACGACCCCCAATACTTTACCGAATGTTATTCCCCGAATCAGCTTGGAGAATTACAAAGAAACATAAATCGGTATTTCTTACATTTGACGACGGTCCAATTCCTGAGGTTACCCCTTGGGTACTCGATTTACTTGACAAATACGGAATAAAAGCTACATTTTTCTGTGTGGGCGACAACGTTGTGCGTAATCCTGAATTATTTGAGGAGATAAAGCAACGTGGTCATAGCATAGGCAACCACACAATGAACCATCTACAAGGTTCACAGGTAACCACTCGCCGATATTTAAGAAACGTCATGGAGGCCGACACCGTGATTCAAAGCAACCTTTTTAGACCACCACACGGACTAATTCGCTGGAAACAAGCAAAGATACTCAAAGAGCATTTTACAATAGTGATGTATGACCTCGTTACACGAGATTATAGCAAAAAAATGACTGGCAACCGCGTATTCAAGAACGTAAAACGATATGCTCGTAAAGGCTCAATAATTGTATTTCACGATTCTCTAAAAGCCGAGAAGAATATGAAATATGCCCTTCCGCTATCAATTGAATGGCTAATAGAAAAAGGCTATGCGTTTGAAAAAATCCCAATGTAAGCAAGATATTATTAATCAAGCAATGATGCTTGGTTTCACGGCATGTCGATTTGTAAGCGCAGTACCAGTAGATGACAATGCCGTTAGGGATTATAATGACTGGATATCATGTGGCAAGCATGATGAGATGCACTACATGGAACGCAACGGCGACATTAGGAGCAATCCTGAATTACTATTTGAAGGTGCACACACAATTATATGTTTAGCCATTAATTATTTCCCTAAAACGTTTCAGCCACACCACGCACCACAATTTGCATATTATGCCTACGGCAATGATTACCATAACATACTGCGTTCAAAACTAAAACAGCTATCTAAATTTATAGAGACAGAATATGGAGCCAAATCTCGTTGTTGCGTCGACACAGCACCCATACGAGAGCGATATTGGGCAAAACGTTCCGGCTTAGGGTTTATTGGGCGAAACAACCAATTAATCATTCCAGGTAAAGGTTCATATTTCTTCCTTTGCGAATTAATAACAACCCTTAGCATAGAGCCCGATGCCCCCTGCATGCTCTCATGTGGCGATTGCAATCGTTGCATTGAAGCATGTCCAACACAAGCATTATCCTTAAAAGGAGCATTAGATGCACGCAAATGCCTATCTTGCCTCACAATTGAACATCACGGCGACCTGCCAGCAACGCTAAACATCGGCAATCACATCTATGGTTGTGATGAATGTCAAAAGGCATGTCCACACAACAGCCATGCGCAGCCCACCGAAATAGAGGAGTTTACGCCCTCTGACGCATTCTTATCACTTAACCATGAAACCATCGGAGCCATGACACAAGAATCATTCAATAACTTATTTAAGCACAGTGCCATAAAGCGAGCAACGCTCGCCACCCTGCAACGCACCCTTAAGCGACTCAAAAA
>JAVWYO010000129.1:0-5305 GCA_036661515.1 Muribaculaceae bacterium
GAAAAGGACTTTAATCAAGCTGTATATTGGTTCCGAAAAGCGGCTGAACAAGGAGATGCTAAGTCTCAATATTTTTTGGGGGTGTGTTACAACTCTGGGAATGGTGTTGAAGCAAATGATACACAAGCATTTCAATGGTATTTTAAAGCTGCAGAGCAAGGTCTTCTGGAAGCACAAAAAATATTAATAATCAAATATGAAAAGGGAGTTGGCGTGAAGAAGGATAAAAAGAAAGCTGAATATTGGAAAAAGAAAGTGGCTGAACAAGAAAATAAATAACTAAATACTAATCACATGAAAAGAAAATTAATCTTTATTGCAATATCATTGCTAATCTCATTACCAATGGTTGCTCGCAAATATATTTTTAATGCCGCATTTGATTCAATGTGCCCTATTTCAATATATGTCGATGGAAATCAATATATACTCACAGAAGCCAGTTCTATTGCTACAACAGGTCCGGGAGCCGTTGAAGTGTATATGAGTGACAAAAGCACATGGAGTGCATACGATAAAGATGGAGATAGAATAACTCAATATAGCGAGAATAGCAAAACTTACTCAAATGGGGAAATCGAATTTACAAGAATAGAATTAGGAGGCATAATAAAGACAAGAAGCAGTGATAATGATACACCACCAGTGGACAGCTATGATACAACTAATTATGACACAGTCACAAATTCAGAGACTTACGACAGTGGTAACAGCGGAAACGATGGATTAGCAGAACATGCATCAAGCGTAGCCGCAGATTTAGCATCACAATTAGGAAACGCCGCAATAAGAGCCTCAAATATAGACTATGACGGATTCCCATATTTATCAGCCGAGGCAGGATATTCAATGTTCTCAGGAGTAAATACACGTTTACGATATCGAGGTGGAAAATATGGTGGCTTCTCAATATTTGCAGGAATTGGAAAAGAATTTATTTTTAATCCAAAAAATAAAGATTGTTTAACTTGGAATGTTGGGCTCAGTTTTAATCTTGAAAATGTTGGATTAAATTTTTCATTTGGAGAAACACCTTTAAGCTATAATTACGGACTTCTTATTGATCTTTCGTATGAATATTTTTTTAGTAATTGGGGTATAATTGTAAATGGTGGTATTGGCTTTGGAGACATAGAAAAGTCTAATCCCGATACTTTTTGGTCGCTTGGAATTGGAGTAGCCTTTAAATTATGGAGTAAATAAAGAGAATATATTATTAATCATCAAAATCTATTTTAAATTATGAAAAAGAATTTATTAAAAATCAGTCTGAGTTTTATATTTTTAGCCATTCTTGCTATTGGTATAACTAACATTATTGAAAATCAAGCCAATCTTAATTCAACTAAAGATTCCACATTATTGGCATGTAATAAATGTGATTTAAGTGACACAAATCGCAAGTGTGGAAAATGTGGCGGGTTCTTAGATTCAAGGACGAGACAAGTAAATGTAAAAGGAAAAGATGGCAGAACAAAGGTTAGATATAAAACTATTTATACATGTACAAAATGTAAACATGAATGCATAAGTTGGTGGGATAAATAGTAATCCAAATTTCTTAAGCAATGAAAAAAATATTGTGTGTAATAATTATATGTTGCATTGCGTCAATAAATTCATATTCAAAAGCCGAAATGCGACTTATTAATTATGAAGAGTTCAACGACAACATTTTTCCAAATATGGAACGACCTGCCCTAATTTTTTTCGGACGTAATAATTGTCCATACGTAAAAAAGATGGTGCCTATCGTTAATAAATTAGCAACTAATTATGAAAATAGTGTGGATTTCTATAACGTGAATGGAACCTCTTCGGCAAATTATGAATGGTTGGAAGAATTAGACATTCAGGGATTACCATGGATCGTTATCTATTATGGTCCAAATAGAAAAGCCTATTCTTATTTTGGTGGACCAAATTCATACAATGATTTAGCTGAAGCATTAACTGAGGCAATCACAGAATGGGACAAACAATAGTATAAATTTCATTATATGCTTAATTTAAAGAGGCTACCTAACTTTTGATGTTAGGTAGCCTCTTGCGTTTTATTGCAATTTTAATATTATGCTAAGCTCTTTATTACGGCTTTTATGTCGGTTGCAAGAGATTCGGCTTTTTCCATTGTTGATGCCTCTGAATAGATGCGTATTATTGGTTCTGTATTGCTCTTACGGAGGTGTACCCAACAATCACTAAAATCAATTTTTACGCCATCAATATCGGTTATCTTTTCACTTGCATAGTGCTTCTTTATGGCTACAAGGATTGCATCTACATCAATATCGGGAGTAAGCTGAATTTTATTTTTCGCAATGCTATATTTAGGATATCCAGCTTTTAATTCACTGACTTTCTTCCCCGATTTAGCAAGCAATGTGAGAAATAGAGCTACTCCAACGAGTGCATCACGTCCATAGTGACTTGCAGGATATATTACTCCGCCATTTCCCTCGCCACCTATAACTGCACCTGTGCGCTTCATCTCGGTAACAACATTTACTTCGCCAACTGCTGCTGCTGAATATTTGCAACCATGAGATTCGGTGACATCACGTAATGCTCTTGATGATGATAGATTTGAAACGGTGGTGCCTGGTGTGTGTGCTAACACATAATCGGCAATTGAAACAAGGGTGTATTCTTCAACGAAAAATTCGCCGTTTTCCATAACAATGGCAAGACGGTCAACGTCGGGGTCTACAACAAAACCGACATCAGCTTTCCCCTCTTTCATTAGATTTGAAATATCAGTAAGATTTTCGGGAATAGGCTCTGGAGTGTGACCAAAATCGCCCGTAGGTGTGCAATATAACTTTATTACATTTTCAACGCCTAATCGTTTGAGTAATTCAGGAATGACAACACCACCAATTGAATTTACAGCATCAACGGCAACAGTAAAATGTGCTTTGCGAATAGCCTCAACATCAACTAAATCAAGATTTAAGACGCTGTCGATGTGCTTACGCATATAAGTATCGTTTTTATATTCTTTGCCAAGTTTGTCGACTTCGGCAAATGAAAAGGCTTCGCTTTCGGCTGTAGCAAGAACTTCCTTACCTTGTATGTCATTAAGAAATTCGCCATGTTCATTAAGAAGTTTTAGCGCATTCCATTGCTTTGGATTGTGAGATGCAGTGATAATGATTCCGCCACATGCTTTTTCGGCAACTACGGCAAGTTCTGTTGTAGGAGTAGAAGCCAGCCCAATATTAACGACATCAAACCCCATTCCAATTAGGGTTCCAACTACGATATTATCTACCATCTCGCCCGATATTCGAGCATCACGCCCCACAACGATAACGTTTGATGTTGTGGTAGCTGTTTTTCTGATAAGTGTAGCGTAAGCCGATGTAAATTTTACAATATCGAGTGGATTTAGCCCATCACCAGCACGGCCGCCAATAGTTCCACGTATTCCAGAAATTGATTTAATTAGTGACATGGTAATAAAGTGTATTTTATGTGATTATTTTATATCTCGCTTTTAAAATATCTAATTTTGTATTTATAAGGGATAACCGATGATATTTCAGATGAAAACCCATATTGGGATTTTATTACAACATTTACTTCACAATCAATTCCTAAAAAGTTTAGCGGTGTTTGCACACCCGAACCATATTGAGTTGAAGAAGTTAAATCGTAGTTTAGATAGCGGAATGATGTTGTTGGAAATTGCATATTATTATCATTCCCTTCTGGCGTTGGGTCAGAACCATTAGCCCAATCAATGAGAGAGATACGCATGAAGCGGAAATATATGAGTTGATTAACTTCAGCTTTATTGTTCTTTTTATCTCCAGCCTTAAGCACTTGCATATAAACGTTTCCATCTTCATCTAACTTATAGTAAGGAGCTTTTTCTCCGACTTCAAATATTGAATCGGCAGGAATTGTGTTACACACACGCTGCGAAGCGAGGAAAGTGTTTGCTGCTTTTCTTTCTATATCAAGCAATTCGGCATAGCTCTTAGTCTTACTGCAAGAAGAGCCTAACATTAATATTGTAGCACAGAAAAAAAGCGTTATTCGTATATTCATCTTTATATTTATTGTTTTTACTTTCATATTTTACAATCTATTATTTTATCTCATTAATATTATCAATAATTTTATGGAATATGCTCACAGCTTGAGGCATAGTCCCTTGAAATTCTCCACCAGAGGCATTTTTGTGTCCTCCACCATTAAAATACTTTTCACATATAGTATTTACAGCAAAGTCTCCTTTTGAGCGCGCCGAAATTTTGATAAAGTCATTTTCCTGTCGCATAAAGATAACCCATTTAATCGTAGGAATACCAAGCGGGACATTAACAAGACTTTCGGTGTCTCCTTTTTTATATGAAAATCTTTCTAAATCTTCTTTTGTGAGAGTAATTAAAGCAGCATTAGCGTCGGGAAATACTTCCATTCGCTCAGATATTGCAAATCCGAGCAACCGGAGCCTCTCTTCGGTGCTTGTGTTCATAGCACGGGTATAAATGCGGTCTTTATCAATCCCTTTGCGTATCAACTCGGCAACAATAACATATAAATCAGCTCGATTTGAGTTATATGAAAAATTGCCAGTATCAGTCATCATACCAGTGTAAAGGCACTCAGCAACAGCTTTATTTATTTCATTAAATAATCCAAGACTGCATATCGTTCTAAATAATAATTCACATGTTGACGACATCGAAGAATTTGAAATCGTAATATCACAAAATTCTTCAGGGAATAGATGATGGTCAATCATTACCTTTTTAGCAGTAGATTCCCCTATAATATCAGCCATCATATCTAAACGTCCCAACGCATTGAAATCAAGACAAAATATTAATTTAGCATTAGCAATGAGCTGAGTTGCAAAATCGGTGTATTTAGAATAAGCAACAATCTCCTTAGTCCCTGGTAAAAAAGCAAGATTTCGAGGAGCTAAATCGGGAGTAACGACATTAACATTCTTCCCAAGTGTTGTCAACAGATGATAAAGTCCGAGCGACGCACCAATAGCATCACCATCGGGCGACACATGGCACGTTATCACAATATCATCATAATGTGCGAGATATTTGCGTAACTGCGTAACTTGCTCTTCCTTTAATATGCGACTTATCATAATCACGATTTAATATAATGACAAAGATAAAAATAATATTTCTATTTTGGGTTTCACCATTAAATATATATCAACAAAGAGCCTAAAATAGCGGAAATTTAAGTATTTTTGTCAGCTAAGAATTGTTATATGCTATATTATTGATGAATGTAACCACATTTATCGAAATATGAATATGTTTATTAC
>JAVWYO010000130.1:0-5303 GCA_036661515.1 Muribaculaceae bacterium
CAGCACGAGCATGCCAAAGTCAATCTACAATAGTAGAAATTTTTGTTTAGTGGTAAACAAACGCGTTGAAACTGCCCTCTGTTTCAAATCTACAATAGTAGAAATTTTTGTTTAGTGGTAAACACTTAACATTGCAAATATAAAATAATTATTTTAATTATCAATGGTTTATGACAATATTTCAATGAACTTTTTGAGAGATAATTACCCCACCTATTAAATGCCTATTTATGCGCAATCTATTTAATGTGCTATATGACAGAGATATGAGTCTTTGATAAGTCAATTGCAACTGAAAATTGAGACATACTTTTGTTATTCAAAAAATAAGAGGTCTTTATCGCGGTGGATTGCATTACCATATTTTATAATATTATCATTATTTACGTTGAAAATCATGATGCTATCGTCAAAACAAAATTTGGGCGCAAATATCGTGTTAATTTTAATTTTGATATTTTCAATTACTCTTTTAGTACTGTTTACTTCATATACAGATAGTTGAAGACGGACTGCCCCATTTCGGGTTATCATTTTTGAAAATTTTGTCCTTAACTTATCGTCTTTAATATCGTAACTGATTACAAGCATAATGTTAATATTTAAATTGTGGATAAAGCTCAGTATTTTTGCGCTGCATAAAACAACGATAATATCCTTGCATATAAATGAAAATATCAGATTTACGTAGTACTAATACGTCATAAAACATTTTACAATAATCTTTATTCTTTTCTATTTTTAGAATATATTCGTTTTTTACGATGTTAAAATCACTATCTTTACATTGGCTTGTATTGAATGCTTTGCGCACTTGTGAGTCTATAATGCAACGAAAAGGTTCCATAAGATCGCAAATTAGTGATTTCCTTTTAAACCAAAGCCTGTGATAGATGCCAATATAAATATCAAATCCAAACATTCGAGCAAAGACTTCTATGAAATTGAACAAGATTGTGTAACCAATGTCGAGTGTGGCATTTAACGGATCGCATTTTATGCGTGGTTTTCTTCCCTTCCACGATTGCTTTTCAAAATAAGCTATAAAGAAATTTTTAGCGACATATCCTTCAATACCCATTAAGTCGTTATAACTCTCAATCTCTTTAATTGAGGAAAATGCCATATCGCAGGCTGATTTTGCGGAAATAATTAATTCGGTTTTACTACGGCACGGCGTGATATAAATCTTCGTCCGCCTCCATATATACGTTGTGTAAATATATGGAGTAGGGACAGAAGATAAAATCATTTAGAGTAGATATTGTAATATACTCTTCCATTGCTTTAACTTATTTTTGTGCAAAAGTTAGCCATTCTTCATTGGTGATGCTATAATCAATGTCTTTGATGTCTTTGCTTTCTTTAATGCGGTTGACTATTATTTGACCTTTGCGTGCAATGTTATAGGCACCGTTTGCATCGGCATCTTTTGGTAATATTGCTGGGGCGTTGCTACTATTGAAAAATTCACCTTGCGCATTGACTACTGGTGAAACGATAGAATCTATTGTGCCAGCGTTATTGCTATTACGCAATTGCAACGTCAGGCGGAATAGGTTAAAGAGTTTTTCATAAAACTCTTTATTAGATTGAGACAGTATTGCTTCTTTTAAGTTCCCATCTCTTGAAATATTATTTTCTTTAAATAAATTATTAAATTCGGTGGTTAGAACTATGCACTTATCGTCCCAGTTCCCATTATTATTAGGATTGCGGAATTTTATGATACGTTCTCCTTGTGTGCATAGAGTCCATGCCGATTTAATACCTGTTGCTCGTGTGGTAAAATTCTTGTAGTCGAAGGCAAATTCATAATAACTCTTTACCTTATTATACCTTATAATATCGAATTTGTTGAAGAAAGCTCTTGATTTTTCGATGTTTTGATAATGTGTGCTTAGACCATCAAATAGATTAGCAAAACCTGTGGTAGGATCAATATTACTTGTATTCCATGCGGGGATATAGAATAAAAATCCACATTGTTTGCCAACTTTAGTCATGTTTTCACATGGATAGGTGAGTTGCATAGCATTTAAAAGTCCACAAGGCTTATTTGACATTTCCTTTTTGTCAACAAGATAGTTGAGTTTGTCAATTAGCATTTTTTCAAATTTTTGATACACCTGTTTTTCAACCTTTTGTCTGCCACGTTTAAATCCGGTATTAAGATCTTCAAGAACAATAATAGCTTTCTTTTCGATGACTATTTTTGCTATTTTATGAATTACTTGACTCAGGTAGCCATCTTTCACCTCTTTAATATTTTGAATCGTCCCCCAGTCTTTGCGAGCACTCTTATTTTCGCCTTCTTTTTTGCTTAATAACCGATGATAGTCTACGTTTACCATGCCAGATGGCGTGGCGTTATTAATGGCATTAAGATTGAATTGCTCTTCCAAGTTTCCATTAAGGTCGGTAACTGCAATATATAGTAAGTTTCTTTCGCCACGGTCGATACCAATTATATGCTCAACGCCACCATCTTTTATAAATTGATTGACCATAGTGTTGAGATTAATATTCTGTTTTGCCTTGAAATTAAGCGTAATGGGGACGTGAAAAGAAAATTGCTCTTTAGTAAATCTTTTATCCTTAATTAGGTCATATCCAAAGGCGCTTGTGGGCTTAACCTCTTTTGACGTAGATTTATTATTAATAGCCATATTAGCATCGTGTACTATGACTTTCTTTATACTTTCTTTACGGTAAAATATTTCGGCTTTACCATTAAGTTTATAAACTACATTTTTGAGATTTTCGGGGTCAAATAACATTTTCCAATATAAGGTGTGCATATTTGGAGTGCCTTTTGAGTTTGTCGAAAAGTCTTTATTATATAGTTTAAAAAGATATATTTTACCCTCATCAACCAGCGAATTTATAAATTCTTCTGAAATATTTCGGAAGTTAATTTTATATCCCTGTTGTTCTACCTCACGATAAAATTCACTTATGTCGGCATAACTTTCAGTGGGAGAAAACTTAAAATCAAACTCTTTCCAATCGTGATGAATGCTAATAGAGTGTTTAAAAAAGTCAATTAAATCGTGGCAATCCTGTAAATTAAAATTTGTGCCTTTGGTATGTGTGCCGTTATCATACTTTGCAAGTAACTCTCTCGATGGATTAAATTCATCAATTCGTGATTTTGAAAAGAATACTTTAGGTAGCATCTTATTTGCACCAGGAAGTAATTTATAGTCTATCTTCTCATAACAAGGTGTCTCAGCCGATATATCTTCTTTAATATTAGAGAATGATTTACTAAAATTATTATTCATTATCGCTATATAGTATAGTCCATTTTTACGGAGGATAACGCATAGATTGTCGGACTCCTTATTCTCATCCCAACCATTTAGTAGGGTGGGGTTGTTGAAATTAAGTTTGAATTTATCATTATTATAGGGCTTCTTTGTAATATAGTTGCGCGTCATGTTGTAAAGAGGTGAAATAGTATTTTCTAATTTTTCATACAATGGCATGAAATCGCTATAAAACAGTTCATCTTTGTCGGAGTCATCAATTGTCCCTAAAAGCGGTTTTATAAACCATTGAAGTCCTTTTATTGCATCAAGAAGCTCTTTAATTTTGGCAACATTATTTTTTAGGTAATAGTCGTCTTTGCAGTCTTCCATTTTGAGGAGACTTTCAGCATCGGTATATGCACATTCAATGCGTTTAAAGACATTTGGTTTTTGTATACTTTCTGTATTCACCGCGTCCATTTTCTCGAAATATTGCTCTAAAGGCATCTCATCAAATGGTGCTCCCAGAGCTTTAATGGCATTATTTATTGTCTCAATAGATATGCTCTTTAGTGATTTGAAATATTTATCCTTACGCTTTTCAAATTTTTCATTGCTTTCTTTATGCTTTTGTGGATTGTGGCTCTCATATTCGAGCATAATAGCCTGTTTAATCAACTCCCAATTGCCAAAATATCGTTTGGAAATTCCTGTGAGGTTCTCATCGTTTGTGAGATTTATACCGTTAAGGTCATAATTGGATAGCCCTTTTAAAATGTCGGATAATCCATTTGTGAAAACTGAATCGTTAAGCTCTTTATACGACTCTCTTAGTGCAAGGAGTAAGTCATTAGCCGAATTGAATTTCTCATAGAAAAAGGAGATTATACTACGATTGCTAAGAATTTGTTTAAATAATGTTTTCAGCTTTGGAAGTCGTTGTTGCTTATTTTGGCTTTGATTATATAGGTTTATATATTCATTAAGTCCTTTAATTTTTGTACCATCATCAATAGTCTTGCCCGAGATAACCAAGTTGTATTTGTCTATTTGCGATTGTGTGAGTAGATGGGCGTAATATTGTAGTGAAAATATGTCGGCAATAGAATCTGCTCCAATATTTTCACTTAAATCTTCACGGAGCTTTTCTAAATCATCTGCAGCAAGCACATCTTTAATAGTATTAAATATTTTTATATTGTCAATAAATTTCGGCAGATTCTCATTTATTACGCGGAATGCAATACCAGTAGATTTTGCTCCAGCTGTGTATATATTCTTCCTGTTTTCATGAAATCCTGTGAAATATGTCGCAAACTTATCAAATTCTTTTAGAAGAGATAATTTCTCGGGGTCAGAAACCAATTTTGGAAGTTCCTCTTTTATCAGCTTGTCCTTAAATAGAATTTCAAATTTTTCATATTTGCGAAATTCTGTCGCAATCTGTTTTCGTAGATTGTCTTGAATTTTTAGTAGGGTTTCTTTTCGCTTATCATCTTTTGAGGAGATATTATAAAACTCATAAAATTCAAGAAGAGAATCTTTGTCATCTGTGCTTTCAAATTTTAAGATAAAGTTAGATAATGCTTCATTGATAAAGATTTTATGATACTCATCAATAATCTTTTTGACTTGGGAATAACTATCAGCACGATGCTCATCAATGCAGAGTAGTCGGTTAATATCAATGTATTCACGTGTGCGCCCAACTGGACATGCTGAAAAAGCAAGTGTCTTTGAGAGGCTAAAGATGTTAGAAAATTGTTTCATGTTTCTATGTTTTATGATTAATCCCCGCAAAGATATACAAATAATTTTATGAATAGCTATTTTTCAATATTCTTTTTGAAATTTGTAAAAAAAATAAGGCGATAGCATCAAAATAATGATGACAACCGCCAAATGCTGCAATTTTTTTTAAATTTGCCTCAAAAGTTAGAGGGTCGAAATATAGCTATTCAATCTACAATAGTAGAAATTATGATGATGGATTTACTCCATTCAACATTGCAAATATAGGGATAAAAATTCAAAATATTAAATGACAAG
>JAVWYO010000131.1:0-5249 GCA_036661515.1 Muribaculaceae bacterium
CTAATAAATTTTGGTTCAGTTTAGCTTAATTGAAGTTATAAGAATATTCTCATTACTCTTTTGAAGTTATAAGCTACGACTGCCAACATTACATTTATAACATCACCAAAAATACTTTTGTAAAATATTAGTGTCCACAAAAAGAGGATGTATCATTTTTGAGGTGCATCCTAAAAGTTGGACTAATAACTTTTAGGAGTCACTTTTTCATGAAACATCCTCATTAATAAATTAAATATTTTGTTTACATCAATTCACTACAATTTTGTATGTGCGTGATGCTATCTTAACAAGATATATACCTGGAGGTAATGGAACTATTGTTTCATTATTGTCAAGTTGACTAATAGTTATAGTTTGCCCCATCAAGTTAAATATCTCAACAGAAGTATCAGATTCTTCTATTCCGAATATTTTAATACAACCTTTACTGCCGATTATCTTAATCGCATCTTCAGTTGCTGTTTCTACTCCTGAAGCAACATTAAATTGATACTCTATAATAGCCGATTCCCCCGATTTATATATTGCTTTTATACCAACTTTATAAGTGCCAGCATTCAAATTGCTAAAAATATATGATGAAGTAGTCGTTTCTCCCGATAAAACGCCATTAAGATATACTTCATATTTAAGCACTTTACCTACGTTTGCCGCGCCTCCTCCTTCAGCAGGACCCACATAAAAGTCATCAACCTGAGCAAGCATAGCATCGTTAGACACATAATGTACTCCAAGACATATCTGCTGTTCAATATAAGCTGATAAATCTATTGAATAAGTAATCCATCCGTCGGAGCTTAATTGAACCTTATCTATAACAATTTTAGAGGCAATATCATCTTGTGAATTTAATACACAGAATTCTATGAACTCGGGATATCCACTGGGATACGCTTTTGCTGTTACCTTCCACACATAGCCATCACGGATTGTCTTAGGAGCAGAAATCAACCATTTATCTGCTATTGCTCTCATTGAAGAAAAAAATACTATGGATTTGTCGCCGTTAGGCGCCATTATAGCATTGTCAGTTGGAGCCATTGCGGGAATTGTCTTATAAGGGTTAAATACCATTGGCGCAATTGCGGTCGGCTTTGCCTGAGTCCCTGATCCAGGGAATGAGATGATATTTTCTACTGACCCCATCGATATTGGATATACTGGCATTTTGTCTACATCAATAGTTTTCCATTCGCCAAATGTTCCCACCGCAAAATCATTGTACCCATCAAAGCTATCCAAGAAACCCAAATCCTGATTCCACTTTACAGATGCTTTATACTTGTCGCCAGCTTCTTCTATCTCAGTGTCTACCGTGATGTTATAAGGATTGTGTATTAATTCTTTCAACGCAATGTCAATAACAGCATTGCCGTTAATATTTATTTTCTTTTCAACCGATGAAAAATTTTCGGGAGATATATTTACGATATACTCTCCGTTAGGCAACGAATTAAGCACGAGGGTTTCGCCACTTATTTTCCCAGTAATAGTTTCTCCCGACTCAACATCTAAAATATTAAGTATATATCCATCGGGGCTCGCGTCATTATTTGTTTTTACTTCAAATGTTACTTTAGAACAATTACTATTACTTATTGTAACTGGTATTTCAACAAGATTTGATGTTGCGGTAGTATATATTGCTTTTACTCCGAGAGAATGCTCTCCTTCTGTCAAATTTTCTATAACAAAAGAGTTTCCCACAGTTTCGCCAATCTTGGCTCCGTTATTATAAATTTCATATTTTACGTTAGACAAATATTCCGCTCTGTTCTTTATGCGTTTTGTTCTTTCAGGTAATGAATCTTCTTTCTGTCCAATATAGATTTCGTCTATCATTAACATAAATGCACCGCCTCTATTCGCTTCACTTATATAGTGAATGGCAATCTTTACATTTTGGCCTTCATACTCAGAAAGATCGTATATCTTAGCAACCCATGCTTGATATCCAACAGTTTCATAATTCCCCGGAGAAATAATAATAAAATCATCTTTAGTAGGATTCTCTTCTGTTGTAATTCCAACTTCAAATTTTTCTTTGAAAGCATCTCCAGATTTTGCCATAAATTGCAACACATTTTCTGACCCCACCTTTATAGAAGGTGATATAAGCCAATCGTCATTTATAGCCCCTGATGATGTACGTATAAATCCAACATACTGCTGTCCGCTAAATGGGCGAAGCACAGGATATTCATACCACCATGCTGGTTCTACAGTGAGAGGGTTGATTATAGTAGCATATTGCAATGAACCTCTATTAGGATAAGAGCCCAATAATGGTGCGGCAGCCAATAAGTCGTTGTCTATTCCAGTCCAGCTACCAAAATTTAGAGCAAATCCGTCGTAAGATTCAAAGTCATCAAAAAATGCGGGATCTTCTTTGTTCCAAGAAAGATTTACGTCATTTTGTCCTGTAAAGGGGTTATGCAAAGTCAAAGTTTTAATAGCAAATGGATCTTTTACATCCTCTCCAAGCTCTATGCTTTTTGAGCAATTCCCCGTAATTGTAAAAGATTCTTCATAGGTTTTTAATCCTTTTTTCTCAACTATTATTTTGTGATTACCAGCATAAACTTTTACAATACATTCTCCTGATGAGGATAATGTAGTTTCATTTTTTGAATATGTCAAGGAATAATCGGTCTGAATAAGAGTAAATGTCTCACCTGCCATCGATTCACCTGTTTTAGATGATATAGAGACGCTAAACGTGTGTTCTCTTGATTGTGCGTTTAATAAACCTACAATCGAGAGAAACGTCAAAATTAAACAACATCGTAATTTCTTCATATATAATATCTAATTTCATTATAAAAGAGTTGCCCATATAAGCTTTATATTTATATATAGCTCATAGGCAACTCTTTCGAGTTCGTTTTTTTGTTATTTTACAACGATTTTTTTATTGTTTACAATATAAAATCCTGGAGCTATATTATCAATCACATTAGCTCCTTCTGACATAGTTTCTGAATGGATACAAATCCCCGAAAATGTGTAGACGTTAACCTTCGTAGAGCTACCAACGGTAACAAATATTTTGCCTTCCCCGCCGATAATTTCAGATTTATTGCCATTAATATTATCGACTCCCACAGCAAGTCGTAGTATGAAATCTTCATTGATGCTTCCCTGTGCAAAGGAAATCGTCTTGTTTATTGGCTTGTAATCTTTATATGAAACCTCTAAAGTATACTCTTTATCTTTTTGATATATAGCCATATTGTATTCGCCGCTAATATTTGTTGTCGTAGAATAAATCACTTGACCCGATGTTAATACTACAGAAGCACCTTCGAGTAATTTATTTGTTTCATATGCTTTTACAACGCCACTATAAGTTACAGGCTCAGTTTCTTCAAAGATACTAATTACAGGCATTGTGCTTGTTGACCATGAAGCAGTAGAAATATCGCTATCAGATTTTCTATAAATTGTAGCATCTGTGACTGTACCGTCTACATCAAAGTAAACTGATTTATAGTTATCCGCTTCTGACGATATAACAATACGAATATTATCACCTGTATAAGTGAAGTTTTGTGTAAATTGCAATGCAAGTAATTCAAAAGAAGAGGACGAAGAACCAGCGACTGGAATTTTCACATCTCCATCATATACCAATTGCATCTCAGCAACATCTCTTGGCGATGCAGTAGAAGGCGTAGCATCGGTTGTATTTTCAATCCAGACTTTGATTTTATTAGTTACATCCTTCGTAACTGTGCAATAGCCATCATATGCTATTTTGCATAAATTTGCGCCTTTAGCAAATCCTAATTTTGAAGCAGGGTATACTGTTTCTGATATGCTTTTCTTGTAATTGCAAGATAGTGGCGCAGTACTTGAAGTCGTAGTTTTATTACCAATTACAACTTTAGTTATATTCTGCTCTTGCGCAATATTTATTACAAACGAAGGAGATTGATAAGTATATTCTCCTGCTGTTACTTTGAAATAAGCGTTCGAATTGACAGGTGTGTGAGGAGTATAACGCAAATTAAAAGTTTTTGTTTCTCCTACAGGGAAAATCAGAGCTTCAGCATTATCTGCAATTTTGTCATCAACTACAAGTGATACAGAATAAGTTCCTAATGCCTCTTCTTTCCCTAAATTTTTAAATGTTACGGACGCTACATATTCATTATTTACAGTAGCTGTAGACGGAGCAATCTGTTGTAATTGATAGAAATCATGACTTACATCCGCCTTTTTGTATCCAAATATATCATCTATTCGTGCATATCCCGATTCAAATGCTATATAGTATTCTCCTGCAGGAATTGAGTTTACAATAAATTGCTTGAACTTAAATTGTCCAAATTCATTTCCTGCTGTTTCATTTGAAAACACATTTTCCACTGTAGATCCCGATACTACCTTAATTTCTTTTACCTTAGTCCAATTACTTCTATCAGATGAATAATACACATTAATAACTGAACTTGCACTTATTTTGGCCGCATTGAATGCTAAACTTTCACCTTCTGCAATAATTAATTTTGGAGAAATTGCATAATTAAGTGCTACCTGACTATTCTCAATACATTGCAAATTGTTTTCAAGATTAACATCTTTAGGGAAAGTTGAAATATTCCAATTATCGCCAAAGAACATATCTGCTGGCAAGCCATCTTCAAAATTCTCATACCAATTATTCGCTCCAATTACAGATCCGTTTATTGCATAACTTTTTTCGCCAAGTTGCGTAGTGGTAAACACTATATTTCCACTAATATTTCCTTCGGTCTCAATGCCAAGTGTTATAGTTAGTGGAGCTTCTGCACCACTCGCAATTTCTAAAGGCGTTACAAGATTGGAGGTAAATCCGTTGGGGAGAGCAATGCCAGTAATATTTAGCGGAGCTGCTCCACTGTTTTTTACTTTAAAATCCATTGCAACAGGAGTGCCTTGAATATATCCGTAATTAATGGCATTCGTTATAGATACATTAGCTGATGTTAAGAAGTCAAATTTAGCGATATAAGGCATCGAAGTTATCCATTGCCCCGGCTTGGTTGTCTTTGTGATATTTTCAACAATATCGTAACGTTGTCTTATCTCTTTAGCTCCTGCATCTAAAGTAACCGATACTGCAAAAGGGTTACTTGTTGCACCGGGTTCAAGAGTGAAATCAATGTCCTTTGTTCCCACAACAGTATTGCCTTGAGAGTAATTCACAATACTGACACTATAATTAGCATCGCCTGGTTTTAACGCAACATCGCCATAGTTGG
>JAVWYO010000132.1:0-5243 GCA_036661515.1 Muribaculaceae bacterium
ATCTGCATTTACTGAAATATTTATAAAATATAAAGACACTGTTAGAATAATATCTAAGAGCTATTTGAAAGATATGAAAGATGGACTTAATTACGTTAAGTCTAATAAACTCGTGCGTCGAGTCCTTATGATAACTCTGGGTAGCAATCTTTTTTTACCAGCACTTATCGTTTTACTACCTATTATAATAAAAGAAAAAATGGCTCTCGATGCTTTCCATTATGGCATTGCCGATGCTATGCTCCCTATTGGAGCCGTAATAATGGCAGTATGGCTTTCTCAACATAAATATAATATACGTCCTCTAAAAGTGCTTGCAATAGGAATCATGGGCACTGCATTTTGCTTTTTTGGGGTGTCGCTTGTGCATTATTTTGCATTTGCTCTTGCAATGGTGCTATTATATGGTTGCTTTACAAATTATGTAAATATTCAGGTGGTGACCTACTTTATTGGTAATGTTGATGCCGAATATCGTGGCCGATTCTTCTCTATCCTTGAATCTTTTTCTTATGCTACAATATCATTGTCTTATGTAATAGCAAGCCTCACTACGTACGCTTTTGACCCTTATTTAGCTTTGGCTATAAATGGATTAGGATTAGCCTCTTTTGCAATTATAGCTTTATTTTGGAACAAAAAACAATTGAATCATATCTCCTAATAATAATCAAATATATTATAAGTCATGTTATCTTATTTTAGTTTATTGAATGATGTAAAAGAGCATATACCTGCTTATCTGAAATTTCTTAAAAAGGAGCTTGGTCATGAAAATATTCCAGCTGATTTTACTCAATTACCTCTCGAAAATAAGCATAATTATCTTCTCGAATTTCCAATGAATGAGTTGAGCCGCGCTGATGATATGCAACATTTTCATCTTATTGGTGCAAGTTCTGGATTTAGTAAGACTGGAGCTGTATATTGGCCAAAACGTCCATGTGATGAGGCTGGATACATGCAATCTATTGAAACAATGTTTGATGTAAATTACAATATTGGCGAGAAACGTACTCTGGTGCTTGAATGCCTTGCATTTGGTATGTGGATAGGAGGTATGCAGATTGCCGCTGCGCTACGTAATATTGCAATATCGGGTAAATACCCTTTAACGCTTGCTACTCCTGGACTTGACCTAAAGGCTGCTGTTCGTGTAATTCATGATTATAAGGATATGTTTTCTCAAATTCTGGTGATAACAAATCCTTCAAACATATCTCTTTTTTCTGCACTTCTTAATGAACAGAATATTAAGTTGCCTGATGGTATGATTAGCTTTCCAGTAGTGGGCGAATATTTTAGTGAGTCATTTCGTGAACACATATGTAGGCGATATGGACACAATATTGATTCACCCTATGTGGTGTGGACGGGATATGGTAGTGCCGATACGGGAGATATTGGTGCCGAAACTGCGGGCACAATTGCTTTACGCAAGTTGTGCTATCGCGATCCTAAAATTTCTAAAGAATTATTTGGAATGACATCAGCGCCAATGATTTTAGCCCTTTCATCAAATGTGTATCTGGAAGTTATTAATGGTAATTTAGTTGTAACAAAAGATCAATTTATTCCTCTTATACGCTATAATACGGGCGATGCTGGCGGACTTTTATATAAAAGCAACTTAGCGGGAAAGGTGCCTCAATCAATTATTGATGCTCTACCCGATGAAATGGTATATGTCTTTGGTCGTGCTGATAATGCAATAATATTTTATGGGACAAACCTAATGGTTAACGATATCAGTGAACATCTCCTCTCGCTACCTTCTGATAAATGTTATGGTGGATTATTTACAGTGCATGAAAATGAAGAAAATGGTATTACAAGTTTCAATTTCACTATTTATGTTACTAACATGGAATATGTTGATGAAAAATGGTATTTAGATTCTTTGATACATTTCCTTTCTAATCAAAGTGCTGAATTTAATATAAAATTTAGTAATCTATCTCAATCGGTTGATGTACCACTTATAACGGTATCTATTGCCGATATAAAATGCCTTGATACTAAAATAAAACATCGTTATATAATATAATGCTTTTATAATTATGAAACATTTTAATAAAAAACAACAACTTTCCAGAGCAAAAGAAATATTTAATATCTCAAAAAATGCTCCTTATTATAATGAAAAATATAAAGGAATAGAAAATCCTGTGACAGAAGAAGATTGGAGTAAAATACCCACACTTTCACGAAATGATTTGTATCTAAATACATACCCAGCAACTAATTCAATGTTTACTGCACCATTGAAAGGCGCATTTGTATCATCAACGGGTGGTTCTTCGGGGGTAGCACGAACGGTAGTCCTAAGTAACAATGAATGGGACGACTTTTGCCAAAAACAGGCCGATGCCTTTAATCTACTTGGTATCAATGAAGATGATGTTGTAGCTAATTTATTTGTTGCTGGTCACTTATGGCCATCTTTTCTTGGTGTACATGAAATTATTAAGAGAGTTAATGCCGTGCATCTTCCAATATCATCTAATATAGCTCCCGATGAGATATACCGAATGTGCAAGCAATATAAACCTTCAGTTATGGTATCTCTCCCTACAATGTTTGTGTTTCTTGCCGACTTAGCTAAAAAAGATAACTATATTTTCGAGGGACTTCGACTCATTGCTTATGCTGGCGAACAGTTAAGCAGAGAAGCTGAAGCCCATGTGCGTAAGTATCTTGGAGTTAAAGAGATTAAAGCTCTCGCTTATTCCAGTGCCGACTGTGGAATAATGGGCTATCAATGCCCACACTGTGGATTTGGTGAATATCACTTGCCAAGTGATTTCCAAAAAATTGAAATAGTAAATCCCGAAACTCTAATTCCTGTCGCTGATGGCGAAACGGGTGAAATTATAATAACTAATCTACGTCGTGAATTTCAACCAATTATACGTTATCGCATTGGAGACATGGCTTCTTTTAATACTAAGGAATGTGCTTGTGGTGACCATAATCCTGTGTTTAGACTTGCTGGTAGAGCTGGTGAAGATTTTAAACTCGGGGGCGCATACATTTCAATTGATGTATTTGAACAGGCGGTTAATGAGCATTCCGATGAATTAAGTATGAATTTTCAATTAACTCTTGAAGATGTTGGAAATCAAATGAATGTAACTGTCGACATTGAATGCGATGATGCCAGTAATCATCAAAATGCTGCAAATGCGGTAAAAACAAGGCTCGAAGAGCTAATCCCTGAGCTCAAAGTTGGGCAAGAACTGAATTTCTTTAAAAAATTCTCGGTAAATCTTCTTCCGCTTGGTAATCTTCCTCGAAATCCTATAACAGGCAAAATAAAAAAGATAATTGATAAAAGAGTTTTATAATTTTATAGTAAATAAAATTTGCATGATAAAATGGATTATTCTAAATTGCACAAATTAATAATTAAACACCAATTTACTAAATGAAAAAAGATGATGATCTTGTAGTATTTCAAGAATTTTATTCTTCGGTGGAAGCTAATATTGTAAAAGGTGTGCTGGAAACTAATGGAGTACAATGTATAATAACAAATGAAGTAATGTCAACGAGCGTATTTACGCTACCCGACACTTCAATGGGTGCCATGCGCCTTTTGGTATTTCAAAAAGATTTAGAGCTCGCGCATAAAATTATGGAGTCAGCTCCAATTGATATCGCAGATGAAGAATAGAAAAAAGAACGGCTATTTTGAACTTAGATAATCTTATATTGCGTAAAGCAGAGAGCAATGATGTCCCTGAAATATGGGACATTATATTCTGTGCTAAGGAAGATATGCGCATGCTTGGACGCACACAATGGCAAGATGGATATCCAGCAATAAATGATATTAATACTGATATATCGAAGGGTAATGGATTCATTTTATGCGAGAAGCAAAACGCGAAACCAATAGGATATTCTGCTATAATATTAACCGGAGATGATAACTATAAAACTATTGATGGAGAGTGGATAACGAGCGATACACCATATGTAGTTATTCATCGGCTGGCTGTATATCCACATCTAAAGGGGCAGGGGATAGCTACGCATTTTATTTGTCTAATAGAGCAATATGCAAGTAGCATTTCCTTCAATAGCTTGCGTATTGACACTAATTTTGATAATGATGGAATGCTACGCATTATGGAAAAACTCAATTATGTGCCTTGTGGCATAGTCACTTTACCTACGGGATTGCGTCAAGCCTACGAAAAAATACTAATTTAATTCCGCCAACGGATATTAAAAGTATAGTTATATGCTTACTCATTCATTTTTTTTGTTTAGTTTTGAAGAATAAAAACAAATAAACTTATGGCTAATATTTTAGGGCATATTTTTGGCTTTATGGTAATCTTAGGATTATTAGTATTTGTTATAGTCTATATTAAATCTGTAAATGATCTGTTTTTTCCAAAAAAACCACAAAATGGGCCAGATAGCCAAACTACAATTACCATAAATTTCATAAATACCAAAGACACAGAAAAAGATAAAGACACCAAGAAAGATAAATAACATCATCATTTCTCATCAGAAAACAGCTTCTAAGTTCACCAATCGCATATTATCAAGCCACACTGCGCCCACCTAATAGGCTCAAACTCCACAAAGACAGCCGGGAGGCGAAAAGCCTTTTGCTTAGTTAATGCTTCGGTGTTATTGTTCCAAAGCGAAATAAAGCCGATACCCAGATCGGCAGCTATAATGCGGTTACAAATCGCCTGATAGATTGCTTTTCTCATTTCCGTATTTGTGTTGCTAAGTCATTAAAATAGTCATAAAGATTCTCCGAGATAATAACTTTTATAGCAGTTTGCACCTCAGGGCTATCGCCTATAAACTGGCGTTGTGGCATGTTTGCGTTACGAGTGTGGCCACGCACAGTATAAGATTTCTTGCTTTTTCTATGTGTGCGAGAGTGCTCACGCACCCTTTGGCTAAAGACACCGCCAGAGTTGTGCAATGCAGTGTAAGGCTTGGCCGAGCTAAAGCATAAAGAATGCCCACGTATTGTGGCACGGATAGAGCGACGCATTGCGCCAGTGGTGATAAGCAACGAGCCACGCCTTTTAGGTTTCTTAGGTGGCACCCATTTCTTATTAAAAAACGCCTTACGCGTAAAGTTGCGGTCAAACTCATCGCAGAGTTCAACCTTAATATCAGACATGATATTTCGCATTAATGTAGACGGAATCATTTTTTTTGTATAAAAATTTGGTGATTAATAAATTAGTTTTGTATATTTGCAT
>JAVWYO010000133.1:0-5232 GCA_036661515.1 Muribaculaceae bacterium
GCTATATTATTGATGAATGTAACCACATTTATCGAAATATGAATATGTTTATTACAATTTATAAAACAGAAACGACAAAACTCGATAAATTCATGACTAAAAGAGGTATTTTCGCCATTGTGAGTATCATACTCACGGCTTCGGCTGCTTTAGCCCAAATAGTAAACCCAATCAAATGGGAAAAGAGTGTAAAGATGTCAAGTGCCACAGAAGGCGTCATAAGTTTCACAGCCAATATTGATGATGGCTGGCATATTTATTCGACTCAATTGCCTGAAGATGGACCTGTTCCAACCAGCGTAAAATGGGAAAATCTTGATGGAGTAACCCTCAATGGCGGACTCACACCAAGCCGTCCTGCACACGAAGAGATAGATATGACATTTCACTTGAAGCTCGGTTGGTGGGAAAACAATGTAACATTTACACAGAAATTTAGTGTTAGCACTCCCGACACTTATAATATATCGGGATATATACGCTATATGAGTTGCAACAATGTGACATGCCAAGCCCCAGAAAATGTACCTTTTGCATTTAAAGGCTCAGCTCCAATGCTATCAATAACCCCCGATTCAATAATGCCCGATAAAAAGATATTAGCCACACATAGCAATGTATCCAGTGAGCAATTATGGGCTCCTGTGAGCAGCGAAGGAACTGGCGCACATGGCACAAGCATAGCTAATAAATCATTGCTTTATATATTCTTAGGTGGATTTTTTGGTGGCCTATTAGCACTGCTCACACCATGTGTGTGGCCTATGATTCCACTAACCGTTAGTTTCTTTTTAAAGAAAAGCAGTTCACGGTCACGTTCAATCTTAGATGCATTCATTTATGGAATATCGATAATTGTGATATACCTAATTCTTGGATTACTTATAACCATATTATTTGGAGCAAGCTCACTTAATGCCCTTTCAACTAATGCAATATTCAATATAATATTTTTCTTGCTGTTAGTTGTATTTGCAATATCATTCTTCGGCGCTTTTGACATAAAGTTGCCAGATTCATGGGCAAATAAGATGGATAGTAACGCAGAACGTACAACTGGTATTTTGAGCCTATTTTTCATGGCTTTCACGCTCACTCTTGTGTCATTTTCTTGCACAGGTCCTATAATAGGGACACTACTCGTAGAAGCAGCAAGTATGGGAGATATTACAGGTCCTATAATAGGCATGGCAGGATTTGCAATAGCACTCGCTATCCCATTCACCCTATTTGCTATATTCCCATCGTTACTTAAAGAGATGCCAAAATCTGGTGGCTGGTTAAATACGGTAAAAGTAGTATTAGGATTCGTAGAATTAGCTCTTTCACTAAAATTCCTATCAATTGCAGATCTTGCATATGGTTGGGGCATTCTCGATCGTGAAATATTTTTATCACTTTGGATTGTTATTTTTGCCCTACTTGGTGCATATCTTCTTGGGAAACTACGCTTCTCACATGATAGCGAAACAAAAAGCATTGGAGTGTTTAGCTTCTTCCTTGCAATAATCTCATTATCATTTTCGATGTATTTAGTTCCCGGACTTTGGGGCGCACCATTAAAAGGCGTGAGCGCATTTGTGCCTCCATTATACACGCAAGATTTCAATATGAATGAGAGTAGTAAATTCATAGAATTTGATGATTATGATGCAGGAATGGAGTTTGCGGCAGGCGCAGACAAACCTATATTCCTTGACTTCTCGGGCTATGGTTGTGTCAACTGCCGTAAAATGGAAGCCGCAGTTTTAGATGATGATAGAATACGCACCATGCTCGAACGCGACTTTGTGATGATAAAACTAATGGTTGATAATAAGAAAGATTTGATGAAATCAGAGAAAGTAATAGAGAATGGAGTATCTACAACACTTGCAACTTATGGCGACCGCTGGAGCTATCTTCAACGTCACAAATTTGGTGCAAATTCTCAGCCATATTACGTTATATTGAATGCAAAAGGCGAATTATTAGCTGGACCTGTTTATTATGACGAAAATATAGATAAATTTATGGCATTTCTCGAAAAGGGATTAGCCAACTTCAAAAAACAATAAAAATGTCACATTCTCGGGAAGAACAACTTAAATCGTTTGGTGCACTGCTTGATGTACTTGATGAGCTACGTGTAAAATGTCCGTGGGACGCTAAGCAGACAAATGAAAGTCTTAGACCAAACACGATTGAAGAAACATTTGAACTGGCAGATGCTTTAATTTCAGATGATATACCAGAAATAAAGAAAGAACTTGGCGATGTCCTTTTACACATAATATTCTATTCTAAAATTGCTGATGAAAAATCACAATTTGATATTGCTGATGTGTGCAACACATTGTGCGAGAAACTCATCTTTCGTCACCCCCACGTATTTGGCACAGTGAAAGTTAGTGGCACAGAAGAGGTTCTTCAAAATTGGGAACAACTCAAGCTAAAGGAAAAGGGAGGCAATAAAAGTGTGCTTGCAGGGGTTCCTATATCATTGCCAACATTAATAAAAGCTAATCGTATTCAAGAAAAAGCTGCCAATGTGGGCTTTGATTGGGAAAGTCGCGAACAGGTGTGGGATAAAGTTAAAGAAGAGATTGCAGAAGTAGAAGTTGAGATTTTGCGTAATGATAATGTTAATCGTGAAAAGGAATTTGGCGATCTGTTTTTCAGCCTTGTAAATGCGGCACGATTATATGACGTAAATCCAGATAATGCTCTTGAATTGACAAATAAGAAGTTTATAAGCCGTTTCAATTATGTAGAGGCAAAAGCTAAAGAAGAAGGTAAAGAATTAAAAACAATGACTCTTGCTGAAATGGATAAATATTGGGACGAGGCAAAAACTATTGAGAAAAAACAATAAGCCCATCAATAATTGATGGTATAAACCATATTATGAAAGTTTGCATTACAGAGAAACCGAGTGTAGCAAAAGATATAGCACAAATATTAGGTGCCAGCACTAAGCGTGAGGGGTACTATGAGGGTAATGGTTATCAAATAACTTGGACCTTTGGGCACTTGTGCACACTCAAAGCTCCAAGCGACTATAACGACCGTTGGAAGTCGTGGAGCCTTAGTGCGCTACCAATGTTACCACAACGTTTTGGCATAAAAGTGATAGATGACACAGGTATTCAACGTCAATTTAAAGTTATAGAGAACCTAATAAGCACAGCCGATGAAGTTATAAATTGCGGTGATGCTGGACAAGAGGGAGAACTCATTCAGCGCTGGGTGATGCAGAAGGCAAAATGTGATAAACCCGTTATGCGACTTTGGATATCATCACTTACAGATGAAAGTATTCGAGAGGGATTTAAGGCATTGCGTCCCCAAGTTGATTTTGATTCACTATATCATGCTGGATTATCACGTGCTATTGGTGACTGGATTCTTGGAATGAATGCAACACGACTTTACACTCTCAAATATTCTCAAAATAGAGGAGATGTGCTGTCAATAGGACGCGTTCAGACCCCTACCCTTGCACTTATAGTTAATCGGCAAAACGAGATTGATAATTTTGTGCCCGAAGATTATTGGGAAATTAAGACAGTGTATCGTAATACTACTTTTAATTCAGTAAAGGGTCGTTATTCTTCAGAAGAAGATGCGCTACCTATTATTGAGCAAATTAAAAGTTCGCCACTCACAATAGTATCAGTTTCAACAAAAAAAGGGAAAGAAGCCCCCTTACGCCTATTTGACTTAACGTCACTCCAAGTAGAATGTAATAAGAAATTTTCATTTTCGGCCGATGAAACGTTGAAACTTATACAATCGCTTTATGAAAAGAAAATAACGACCTATCCACGTGTTGATACTACATATCTAAGTGATGATATTTACCCCAAAATACCAGGCATTCTCGAAGCGCTAAAGCCTTATAGCCAATTGACCGCTCCTGTCCTTGCAAAAAAGATTGTAAAAAGTAAAAAGGTATTTGATAGTACAAAAGTCACTGACCACCACGCCATAATTCCTACAAATGTTTCTCCAACTTCTATTTATCTGACAACCGAAGAGAAGCGGGTATATGACATGATTGCCAAACGATTTATTGCCGCATTTTATCCAGATTGTGAATTTTCTACTACGACAGTTACCGCCGACGTTAATAAGGTGGAATTTAAAGCGACTGGGAAACAGATTTTGGAAAACGGCTGGAGAAATGTATATATTAAAGATGCTCCTCTAACTGATGATAATGATAGTGAAGAGAATGGTTTGATGCCAATATTTATTGAAGGCGAAAGTGGTCAACATGAGCCATCTCTCCTAAAAAAAGCTACTCAGCCACCCAAGTACTACACCGAAGGTACTCTACTGAGGGCGATGGAAACGGCAGGCAAGCTCGTAGAAGATGATGAACTACGTGATGCCATGAAAGAGAATGGGATAGGTCGACCATCAACCAGAGCCGCAATTATAGAGACTCTATTTAAGCGCAAATATATCAAGAAAGAACGTAAAAATCTTATTGCAACCAGTACTGGCATTGAACTTATTGCTACTATTAATGAAGAGCTATTGAAGTCGGCAAAGCTCACTGGATTATGGGAAAATAAGTTACGCAGAATAGAGCGTAAGGAATATGATGCTACATCGTTTATTAATGAGTTGAAGACATTAATAAGTGAAATCGTGATGAATGTACTAAGTGATAACAGCCAACGCAATATAACTGTCGCACCAAATGAAGAGAAAGAGACAGAAAAGAAAAAAAGGGTTCCACGAAAAGTTATTTCATCATTTTCGGAAATAAAATGCCCAATATGCAGAAAAGGATATATCATGAAAGGTCGTTCAGCATTTGGTTGTAGCCAATATAAGGCAGGTTGTACTCTTCTACTCCCATTTATAGATTATCCAGAAAACGCCACACCAGCCGAACTTGCAAAACTAATTAAAAAGAAAGGATAACAATGTCAAATATGATATTACAATATATTATTCTCATCATTATTCTAATAGGAGTAGCGATTTATGTTATTGTAAAAATTAGGAAAAGCAACGAGAATAGAAAACGAGGAATAAATACATGTTCGGGGTGTTCCCTAAAAGACTGTTGTACAGGTACAGCAAATGAAAGGGCAAAAAAATGTTCTTCTGAAATTGCACAATTAAAAAAATAGCATTACCTTCGCACTCGTTATCAAAACAAGGTTCCTTGGCCGAGTGGTTAGGTACCGGTCTGCAAAACCGTTTACTCCAGTTCGAATCTGGAAGGAACCTCAA
>JAVWYO010000134.1:0-5120 GCA_036661515.1 Muribaculaceae bacterium
TGATGAAATAAGTTCCACACTTTTTCCAAATTTTGTAAATTCGCAAAACAATAATTGTGCAAATTCGTTGTTTGTAAATAAACTTTAAAAATATGATTTATAAATTTTGTATAGTTTCTGATGAGGTAGAAAATTTCAAACGTGAAATTTCAATTGATGCTGATGATACATTTCTTAGTCTTCGTAATGCAATATTAGACTCGGTGGGGTACACTAAAGATCAAATGGATTCTTTCTTTATATGCAATGACGATTGGAGTAAAGATAAAGAAATTACACTTGCTGATATGGGCTCAGATTCTGATGAGGACATTTGGATTATGGAGGACACTCCTATAAATGAATTAATTGAAGATGATGGTCAAAAACTATTATATGTCTTCGACTATATGACCGATCGTGCGTTTTTCATGGAAATGAAAGAGTCTATTCCGGGCAAAGACTTGAAAGATCCTATATGTCAAAAGAAAGAGGGTAAACCTGCACCACAATTTGTTGAAATTGATGTAGTCAATGAGAAGGCCGCCATAGTGGTAGCAGCTGCTTCACAAGACCTTGATGCTGATTTCTATGGTGATGAGTCATTTAATGAAGATGAACTTGACACCGAAGGGTTTGATGACTTAACATTTGACGACCATTAATCAGTAGTTATATTTAATAGAATAGCAAAGCCCTTTGAATTACTTTAAATTCAAAGGGCTTTGCTATGTGTGTGGGCTTATCTATTATAAGGAATGTAATTGTGCAATTTCTTGTTTTGGTGTAGGTGAGTTGAAAACGAAATTTCCAGCAACAAGGATATCGGCACCAGCATCTTTAAGTAGCTTACCAGTTTCGAGATTTACTCCGCCATCAACCTCTATTAGAGCTTTAGAATGAGTTTCTTCGATTAACTTTCGCAACTCTTTTACTTTATTAATGGTATTTGGTATGAATTTTTGACCACCAAATCCTGGATTAACCGACATTAATAGCACTAAATCAAGGTCGGCAATAATATCTCTCAGCAAGCACACTGGCGTTGATGGATTAAGTGTTACACCCGCTTTCATTCCCGCCTCTTTTATTTGCTGAACGATTCTATTGAGATGTGTACATGCTTCATAATGTACATTCATGATTTCAGCGCCACAATCTTTTACTTGATTAATGAATTTTTGTGGTTCTACAATCATTAAGTGTACATCAAGTGGCTTGGTAGATGCCTTTTGCACATATTTAAGCACTGGAAATCCAAATGAAATATTAGGTACAAATACCCCGTCCATGACATCAATGTGAAGGAGTTGTGCCTCGCTCTGATTAATCATTTCAATATCTCTATTAAGATTCCCGAAATCGGCAGAAAGCAGAGAGGGTGATACGATCATAATTAATTATTTATGTTTGTTGAAACAGTCTTTTTCTTTATCAATATGTGATAAACTATGAAGAGTACAACCACAACGCCAAGTGCATATCCTGCCATTGTGAGATAGTGATTATAGTATTCCACTTTATTAAATAGCTCATCTTCTTTAATAAAAGTACTAAGCCAGAAGCCTAAAGCTGCAAGAATTGCATTCCACAATGCTGCACCTAATGTGGTGTAGGTGATGAAAGATAATAAATTCATTCTTGCAAGTCCTGCTGGAATTGATATTAGTTGTCGAACGGCAGGTATTAGTCGACCTATAAATGTCGAAATAGCGCCATGCTTGTCGAAGTAATTTTCGGCTTTTAACACCTTTTCTTCATTAATTAAGCAGATGTGACCAAATCGGCTGTTTGCAAATTTATATATTAATGGACGACCAACCCACAGGGCTATGTAATAGTTAATACAGGCTCCAATCAATGCTCCAACAGTTGCAAAGAAGACGACTAAGTAGATATTTAATTCGCTATTGCTTTGTGACGCGAAGTAGGCAGCTGGAGGAACAACAATTTCTGATGGGAAAGGAATGAAAGAGCTTTCAATCGCCATTAAGAGTGTTATAGTTCCATAGTTTAGGTTTTGTTGAAACCATTCAAAGATAATTAATATGTCCATGTAAAATTGTTTATATTAGAGTACTGCAAAATTATAAATTTTTATTGACGTTTCCAAGTTTCATAAACATTCGCCTGTATGCGTCGGCTTTTTTGTCGAGTGAAAGGGGATAGGCTCTCGATGATGATGGCATGCGATAATGAGTAATCTCACGATTTGCAAAATTAAATTTCTCACAGTCACCAGTTTTTGGAATAATTGTGCCCGATATCTCAGCAATCACACTTGCTGCCTTTTCGCCAGTAGTAACGATTGTTGTAATAGCTGCATTTGCGTTTAAGATTGTATCTAAATCTATTGGTGTGACTATTTCAAGAAATTTATCGGCTGCATTATCCTTTAATCTGATTATTTGAGATGCTGTGTCGTATAATGCAATTCCATTAGCATTGAGAAACGATTTTATTGCTTCAAGATGAAATCTCTTAGATGAAATGTCGCAAAATATATTTTTATTCTCAAAGAAAATAAGACCCATGATTCGCCACATGTCATTAATCCAATTTGGATAATAAAAATCCATTGACCACTTTTCAGCTTTGGGTGGAAATGTGCCAAGCATTAAAATTTTGGCGTTTGCTGGAATGTATGGAGTAAAAGGGTGCGATTCTATATTTAAATCACTCATAATTATTATTGAAATAAGAAATATACTTACAAATATACGACTTAGGCGTTAAATTATACTTATAATTGTAATCTATATTAAGATTATTAGTACTTTTGTAAAATATATATCAATTTAATTAATTTATGAAGACAAAGTTTTTAGCTTTAATTTTTTTAGCACTAATATTTGGAAGTTGCGCATCAACTAAAAATATTACATATTTACGCGAAGCAGAATCAATACCACAAGAATTGTTGAATGGCATTACTCCTATCACTAATCCAGTTGTTATGCCAGGTGATCTTATTGATATTATAGTAAGTGGAATAAACATGGACGCTGTGAAGCCTTTTAATAGAATGGATTTCCTTTATCAAATTAGTGGTACATCTTACAATAACAATAATACTGGGGTGAATTCTCCAACATATTACTTGGTAAGCAACGAGGGTAATATTGACTTCCCCGTATTAGGTAAATTACATATTGGTGGACTTAATAAAACTCAAATAGAGGCTCTCATTATATCTGAAATATATCCTAAATACTTAAAGGAAAAGCCAACACTTGATATTCGTTTCAAGAATTTCCAAGTATCTGTAATTGGTGAAGTTAAAACACCTGGAGTATATACAGCACCTAACGAACGTTTTACTGTTCTTGAAGCTCTTGCATCAGCTGGAGATTTAACCATAACGGGTGAGCGTAAGAACGTGATGCTAATACGCACTAATGCCGATGGAACAAAGACGGTTAAGCGTCTCGACCTTAATGATAAGAACACATTATTATCGCCATATTACAACTTACAACAAAATGATGTGATATATGTAGAGCCAAATGCCTCAAAGGCTCGTTCTTCATGGATTGTGCCACCAGCTGTGACGCTTTTATTAAGCACAGTAGGTACTTTAATATCCGTTGCAACATTGATTGTTACGTTAGTGAAATAAGAAAAAACAAATTTAATCCTATTTTAATGCCACGTCTCTTGTAATAGAAACGTGGCATTTTTCAGTATTATAATATAATAATTATAGTCGGTCGAGAACGGTTTTTACAAGGTCGGCTACTGCCGTTTTATAATTAGGTGTAGCGTTGTTATTCATTCGATTTGCTATTATGCAACACACTGTCATTGCTTTGTGTCCCATTAACTTTGAAAGTCCCTGCAATGCAGCACTCTCCATCTCATAATTTGTTACTGGGCGACCATTAAATCTAAATGCTTCAATCTTTTTGTTAAGTTCTGGATCAGCAAGTGGTAGGCGAAGTTCTCGCCCTTGTGGCCCATAAAATCCATTTGCTGTGATTGTGAAGCCATGTACCATGTCATCACGACCAATTCGTTCTATAAGTTCAGCATCAGCATCTACAACGTAGGGGTGAGCCCATAGTTGATTCCATTCGACAGCTTTACAAAATTTTTGTTCAAATTCTAAATCACACACCTCATTCCTTCGCGCATAGAAGTTGAGACACCCATCAAAGCCAATACCTTTTGTTGCTATGACTGGAGTCCCTACGGCTAATTCGGGTTGCAAGCCACCAGATGTGCCAATACGAATAATAGTAAGTTGCCTAAATGTATCTTTAATGGTTCGCGTCTTGAAGTCGATATTTGCAAGTGCATCAAGTTCATTAACTACAATATCAATATTATCGGCACCTATTCCATGCGACAGACACATTATAGGTTTCCCTTTATAAGTGCCACCAATAGTGTGAAATTCGCGACTTGATACCTCAAAATCTTTGGTATCGAAATGTGCAGCTACCATATTCACACGACTTGGGTCACCAACTACGATTATATTATCTGTTAATTGGTCGGGACGTACATGAATATGAAATATGCTACCGTCATCGTTTATTATCATTTCTGAATCGGGAATGAATTTTTTAGTCATTGTTTTGATATTTTTTTATTTAAAGTGAATAGCAAATGTAATAATAAGAAATTTGAATAAAAATTATTTCTGCTTAATTTTAAATAATACGAGGTCGCTACTTTGTGATAGCGACCTCGTATTATAAATATATGTCAAATAATGGTTACATTAATTTGCGATAACGGATTCTGTGAGGAGTGATATCGCCCGATTTTGCTTTCTTATAATCTTCATATTCAGAGTACGAACCTTCAAAATATACAACCTCGCTATCACCTTCAAAAGATAAAATGTGTGTACATATACGGTCGAGAAACCAACGGTCGTGAGAAACCACAACAGCACAACCTGCAAAGTTTTCAAGTCCCTCTTCAAGTGCACGAAGAGTATTTACGTCTATGTCATTTGTTGGTTCATCGAGTAGCAAGACGTTGCCTTCCTCTTTAAGAGCCATAGCAAGATGCAGGCGATTTCGTTCTCCTCCTGATAGTATGCCAATTTTTTTCTCTTGGTCGGCTCCTGCAAAGTTAAACTTTGATAGATAGGCACGAGCGTTCATATCCTTGCCTCCCATGCGGAATGT
>JAVWYO010000135.1:0-5095 GCA_036661515.1 Muribaculaceae bacterium
GTTAAATTTCAGAACTGGCGTTCTGAAGTGGAACGTCTTCGACGTTCTGCTTCGCTCGCACACATACCCACGAGAAACAGAACTTCGAATGAAAAATCTGTGGGAATCTGTGTTATCTGTGGGCGATAGTTAGCGTGCATGTGTGGATTCTGTGGGGGAGAGGTGAGGGAAGAGAAGCGGAGCAATAACTTTGTTATTGCTCCGCTTGGTGACCCCGACAGGATTCAAACCTGTAACCTTCTGATCCGTAGTCAGATACTCTATTCAGTTGAGCCACGGGGCCGTTTTGTGAGTGCAAAGTTAGATATTCTTTTTTAATATCCAAAAGATATTTGACTATTTTTCCTCAAAGAATTTGCGCTAACGCTCTAACAAACTGCAAAACAGCTTCTTATTTTTTACGCAAACTAAGATTTATATCACTGATATAATTCAGAATTTCATCACGCCCTCTTTTATCTTCGGCTGAGGTGAGGAAAATTGGTGGCAATTCTTCCCAATGTTCGAGTAGGGCTTGCTTGTAAAGCCCGATGTTTGCTTTTCCTGTGTTTACTCCGAGTTTGTCGAGTTTTGTAAATACGATGCTAAAGGGGATATTATTTTCGCCAAGCCATTCCATAAATTCAATATCAATCTTTTGTGGCTTATGTCGAGAATCGATAAGGACAAATAGATTGGTCATCTGTGAGCGTTCCAAGATATAATCTTCAATTATTGTGCGTAAAGCCTCTCTCGCAACCTTGCCACGCAGGGCGTAGCCGTATCCGGGTAAATCCACGATATACCATTTTTCATTGATAAGGAAATGATTAATCAACATCGTTTTGCCTGGCGTTGATGAAGTCATTGCTAATTTGCCATTGCCTGTGAGCATGTTTATTAGCGATGATTTTCCGACATTTGACCGTCCTATAAAAGCATATTCAGGCATTGTGCTTTTTGGGCACTTTTCAACGTCGGTGTTGCTTATTTCAAATTGCGCTGACTTTATAATCATGTTACTTATTTTTTATTGAAAGTATTATTACTTTGGCAAAGTTAAGAATTTGATGGCGAAAATTAGTAAATTTGTCAGAAATAACGAATTAATGGAACAAGAGTTTGCATCAACATTACTTGAAAATGCGGTAAATGAGTTTTCTAAGTTGCCAGGTATCGGTCGCAAAACAGCGCTACGACTTGTCTTGCATCTGCTCCGTCAAAATGAAGATTCGTCAATATCATTTGGCGAGGCTATCATAAAGCTACGCAAAGAGATACGCTATTGCACGCGATGCCACAATATATCGGAGCATGACACTTGTACGATATGTTCTAATCCGTCGCGCGACAGTTCGGTGGTGTGTGTAGTGGAAAATGTGAAAGATGTTATGAGCATCGAAAACACGCATCAGCACAAAGGGCTTTATCACGTGCTTGGTGGGCTTATCTCTCCGATGGAGGGCGTTGGACCTCAAGATATTGAGATTGAAAGTCTTGTTGAGCGTGCAAAGACAGGCGAAGTAAAAGAGGTAATCCTTGCGCTTAGTGCAACGATGGAAGGAGACACCACAAATTTCTATATATTTCGTAAACTTGCTCCCTTTGACGTGAAAATTACACTCCTCGCACGTGGTGTGTCGGTAGGAAATGAGATAGAATATACCGATGAACTGACGCTTGGACGTTCAATACTTAACCGAACACTATTTAGCGACACTTTTAATGCTAATAGTTAGAAGCCTCACAGACACAGATAGATATGAAACAGTTAACAGTAATCATAGTAAATTATAAGGTAAAATACTTCCTTGAGCAGACGATTAGGTCGGTAGAAGAAGCTATGCGCAATATTTCAGGCGAAATTATTGTTATTGACAACAATTCGGGCGACGACACCATAGAATTTTTGCGCAATCGATTTACGCTTACTGCTGTCGATAACAAAATTAATGTAGGATTTGCAGGAGCAAATAATGCAGGAATAAGAATGGCAAAATCGCAATACACGCTTATCCTTAACCCCGACACAATCATCGGAGAGCGCGTGTTGACCGACTCTATCAACTGGATAGAATCGCATGAAGATTGTGGAGGCATAGGCGTGAAAATGCTTGACGGCAACGGCGTGTTCCTGCCCGAATCGAAGCGCGCATTTCCATCGCCATGGGTCTCTTTTTGCAAAATATTTGGGCTATCTTCCATATTTCCTTACTCAAAAATATTTGCAAAATATCATCTCCGATATTTAGATTGCTCACAGCCCCACAAAATAGACATTATGGCTGGGGCATACATGTTTATTCGCACAAATTTATTGCAAGAATTACGCGGCTTTGATGAAGATTTCTTCATGTATGGCGAAGACATCGACCTCTCCTACCGCATATCGCTCAGTGGATATAACAACTATTATCTGCCATCTCCAATAATCCATTACAAGGGCGAAAGCACCAAAGAAGGCTCAATGCAATACGTAAAAGTATTTTATCAATCCATGATAATATTCTTCAAAAAGCATTATCCCAATTACAGTAAAGGATATGCAATAATGATACACGCTGCCGTGCATCTACGTGCCGCAATGGCAATGACAAAGCGATTGTTACCAGCAGGCAAGCGCAACACTCGGCTCAACACAAAATGGATAGTCATAAGCGCAATGCCACAACCCATATTAACAATACTTTCACAAAAAGATATTCTACCCGAAAACATTTCGGCACAATCTGCTGTTATATTAACGCAGTTGCAAGATTTTCAAAAATATGATATAGTTTTAGATAATCGACACTTTTCTTATCAAGAAATCATCGATTTTATCGAGAAATATAGCGCAAAGCACCTTCATTTTCACATCTATTCAAGCCAAAGCAATCTAATAATCTCTCCTAAAATGCAAGTAATATGAATCCATTACTGTCAAATGAAACCATAACCCTCAGAGCCTTAGAGCCTACTGACCTCGACATACTTTACAAGTGGGAAAACGACACCTCTCTATGGGAAGTGGGCAACACCATCACCCCATATTCACGAGAACAGTTATGGGAATATCTAAAGGACTATGATGGCGACATATATAAAAGTCATCAACTGCGCCTAATGGTAACACTCACACATAGTGGCGAAAGCATAGGCACAATTGATTTTTATGATTTTGATCCTTTCAACAATCGAGCTGCGATAGGCATCTTAATAGATGAGAGTCATCAAGGAAATGGATATGGACGGCAAGCAATCGAAATCACATCCCGCTATGCAGCGCATTATATCGGGCTACGCCAATTATTAGCAATTATACCCTCTAAAAACATACACAGCAAGCACCTATTTGAGAAATGTGGCTTCCAATGTTCGGGCACGCTCCAGGCATGGCTAAAGATTGGTAACGACTACAACGACGTTGAAATAATGCAACTTCTTTTTTAATTAACTGTTGCAGCGTAAGGTGCAAATTCTGCAACTTTAGCGCCACCTTTATAAAGGATTAATTTGCCATTTTCAATTTTATACTTGTCGGCTTCATCAAGCATGAGAAGTAACGGACGTTCGAGTTCCATATTTGGGCAAGCCATCATCGTTGATGCCCCTGCATGGATATCAATCACGCCATTTTTCTTCATCTCAAATTTACCAAAGAAACGGTTACATGCAGCAACACCCGAATATGTACTATCAGCATTATTAAATTTCATCGTAAATCGATCACTTTCAGCAAACTCCTTATTAGCCTCGCCATTCAACGTCACAAGTTTCCACGCTGTTGCTTCTAATGAACGACCACTATTAATAGCTTTCTTGCTGCAACAGCAAGATGAGATACTTATAGCTATTACAGCTACTAAAGATAAAATCGTTAAATTACTTTTTTTCATCATTCTTTGAATTTTATTTATACTATATATTATTAAGTATATTATTAATCGACAAAAATAGTAATAAATACTTCGTTATTCCAGAGTAAAGCATTTTCTTTGTAATAAAATAATATATTATAACAACATGGAAGTAGTTTACGAAGACAACCACATCATAATAGTCAACAAAGCACCGGGCGAAATCGTACAAGGCGACAAGACAGGCGACACACCACTGGTAGAGACGCTAAAGGAATGGATAAAAGAGAAATATGCCAAACCGGGAAACGTGTTTTGTGGCGTGGCACATAGGCTCGACAGGCCAGTTGGAGGACTTGTTATCTTCGCAAAAACGAGCAAAGCATTAGCACGAATGAATGAAATGTTTCGTAATGGCGATGTCAAAAAGACCTATTGGGCTATTACAAAAAATGCCCCACCAAAAGATGCCGACACTCTCACTCACTACATAACATCTGTCGAAAAAAATAATAAATCCTATGCCTCTCTCACCGAGAAGCCCGATTCACAAAAGGCAATACTTATGTATCGTCTTATCGGCAAGAGCGACCGATATAATCTACTTGAAATAAACCTCCTCACAGGGCGCAAGCATCAGATTAGAGTGCAACTATCATCTATTGGCTGTCCAATAAAAGGAGATTTAAAATATGGGTCTGAGCGTAGCAATCCCGATGGAGGTATTAGTCTACTCGCGCGTCGCGTAGAATTTACGCACCCCGTATCGGGCATAAAAATCGATGTAACCGCCCCAATCCCCAACGACAACCTTTGGAAAGCCCTATCCCCCGAAGATTAGAATAAAAGCAAAAATAAGATAAACATCACGCGCCCCGAAGCCATAAAGCATTCGGGGCGCGTGATAATGTTTTTAATTACAGTTTATCAAATTCTAACTGCCGATAATTCTTGAGCTAAACAATGCAATCCACTCTCAATTTTCTTAGCTTGAGCCATGCGTGGCTTTGAGCGCCCTGATGCATAGTGGCAAAGTTGCTTTTGATTTATCCCTGTAATGTTTTGCAATGCTGAATATGAAAAAATGCGCTGGTAATAACATAAAAGACTTTGTATGTCAAATACATATTGCAATGTATAATCCATATCTAATATATCGGGATAAGAATCGTTATCATCTTTGGCACAATCAACATAAAACTCAATACTATCTTTTATCTCTTTTTCGAGCATTCCGAAATCACCCGTAACAGCAACAACCCACCCTTGTAGTATTT
>JAVWYO010000136.1:0-5014 GCA_036661515.1 Muribaculaceae bacterium
TTCTGAAATTTAACCCCATAATGCAGTGAGCTCCGCGAACGCAATTGTGGGGTAACGTCCTATCCCCCAGCCATGAACGTCGAAGACGTTCCACTCCACCCACACCCAAAACTCACGACTCAAAACTCATAACTCATAACTCAATATTAAAAAGAAAGCTATATAAATCTATTCTGAAATAATCGCATTTATTTTTAACGATAATTTCTTCGCTCCATATTCACTTAGATGGTCTGAATCATAAAAATCAATATCTGTATAAGATAATGTATCACTAAAATAATCTAAATATCTTATATTATTATATTTACGGCAAAATGTATTTATTATGCCATACATTTTTGCCAATTGCTTTTTATCAATATTCTTAAGATAAGAGGCTCTCACTGGAGTTGTTACCAATATTAATTGAATCCCCATTTTATGTGTAAGTGATGCTATATCACCTAAATAGGTAATATTTCTACGCATAATTTCTCCTTCAAAGTCTTTTGATAAATGAAGTGATGCCCTCGTTGCGCCATTATCCCAATCATTTTTAGCTCTATTGTTTAGATAATACATTTTACTCATGCCTGTAGGCGTTAATTGTATCAGGTCTTTATGATATATATAATGCTGTTTTAGTTTATCTATTGCGGTATTGAAATTAGATAACTCATAATGCTGCTTTGTAAACACGCCATACTCTGGATAATCCATATAGAGTGTATATGCTATTTCTCTAAACCATTCTTCACCATCTTTCAGTTCTTCAAAAAAAGTGGAATATGAAATGGGAAGAATTACGTATCGCAATTTTGGCGATTTGGGAATAAATTTGTGGGCAAGATAATCATCAATGCACAGTGGTTGGCTCACGTTGGCAGCATTAAACGTATTAAGCGTAAAGCACGATGGGTCAAGCCCCATATATGCGTGGGAACTACCAAGAATTAATATTTGTAATGAATCTTGCAACTCTTGCAAACGTGCATATTTATATTTATATGAGTTAGGGACCTGCCTGGCAGCATATTCTGTAATTCCGAGAATTAAGCAAACGGGAATAATAAAGATTATTGAAAGTTTAATAAATCGTTTCATAATTTATTAGAATTGTGAATATATAAACGTCGTTTGTTTGCCCGAAAAAAATATGATAGCAAGGATTATCATATAATAACAGGTCCATCTAATTACTCGTGACTTAAAGGGTAGACTTTCAATAGGAAACTCTTTTTTGCGGCCAACCCATTCAATACCTATTAAGATTACTACAAAAACAAAAGTCTTTATATTAGCAATTTCTGGCACGCTAAACAGTGACCTTGAAAACATGTGATAGTAATAATCCCATGCTTGCGAGATATCGCCAGCACGAAAGATGACTACTATAATCGACATTAATAAAAATGTAAATATCATATTTATAAAAGTCCTTAATCGGCCTCGCTCTTTTGTCCTCCCTATGAGAATTAATGGTATAAAAAACAAGCCATTGATTAATCCATGTATCACATAAGTCCAATTTGCACCATGCCACAGCCCAACAAAGGCAAAGTTTATTAGAACGGCAATGATAGCTCCTAATTTCCCATATTTACGCATGATAAATGATAATGGCGTAAAAACATAGTCTGTGAGCCACGATGTTAAGGAGATATGCCAACGATGCCAAAAATCAGCGATATTTGTCGCAAAAAGTGGATAATTGAAATTCTGTGTCACTTGTAGTCCAAGCAAACGTGCAAACCCTATCGCAATATCTGAATATCCTGAGAAGTCGGCATATAGCTGAATAAGATAAAGGCAAGCTCCTATCAACAACGTACTCCCTGAGTGCATTTCTGCATTCCCAAAATAAATATTTACGATAACGGCACAATTATCGGCTACTACAAATTTCTTGAATAATCCCCACAGTATCTGCTGGCAACCAATAATAGCCTTGCCATAATTAAACTCTCGCGCAACTTTTAATTGACCGATAAAGTTACCAGGTCTATCAATAGGTCCTGCGATTATACAAGGGAAGAATGCAATATAGGTCGAAAACATAACCACATTTTCTTGTGGCTCATATTCTTCATTGTAAATATCTATCAAATAGCTAATTAATCTAAAGGTATAAAAGCTGATTCCTATGGGCGCGAATATCTGTACAAGAGAATATGTAACATTAATATTTAGCATATTCATAAATGAAACAACCGACCCTATAAAGAAATTTGTGTATTTAAAATATCCAAGCATTAACAACGCTATGGCAAGCCCAAGCCACAAAATATATTTCTTATTATTTTCGTTATTTGTCAAGAATATCATGCGTCCTAATTTGAAAAAAACAAGACTACTTGCAACAAGTAGAATTAGAAATTTTACATCAAAAAAGGCATAAAACACGAGGCTTGACGCTAACAGTATATAGTTTTGAAATACTTTTTTATCCTTAACCGATGGTAACCAATAGATAAAAAAGACAACTACAAAAAATAATACAAAAGATATTGAAGTTAATGGCATGCCTTACTATAATTTTGATTGGATTAACTCAATTAGAGTACCCATGTTTTTTAGCTTATTGAGTTCGCGTAACTTAAATCTAATATTAAAATGCTCTTCTATCTTTGATATTATCGCCATGTGCGATAAGGAATCCCACCCATCAACATCTTTTGCCGACATTTCATCGCTCATGTCGAAATTATTATGTTTTAATACCCCATTAAGGATTGTTCTTATAATCCTTTTTAATTCCTCTTTTTCCATATCATTATTATTTCTTAATTACTAATTCCATGCCTATCTTTTCGTTGCATGGGAAATTATCCATTACAACTTGTGCTGTGCTTTTTGTTGAACAAGATACCTTAAAGCCTAATTTATTAAAGCATTTATAAGCAGCCATATTTGATTTATACAACTGACGCTGTGCCAATTGTAATGATGGCATTTGCTCCAACGCGTTAGATATGTGCGCCACATATAATGCTTGGCTAATACCATTCCCTCTATACTCGGCATCTACATAAAGATATTCAAATTGTAGTGTCATCAGAGTGCGAGGTATATATAAATCACTAATTATAGAACTTATTTCATGAAGTTTAAATAAATACTGTTTTGGCAAAGTATAATTCATTAAATTAGCTCTCAATATTCCCGAAGGTTGCTCATCTTCATTAAGCCCCTCAATCCACGCACCAGCAGCACCAATTGGCTCATGCCTATCATTTTCGGCAATAAGAAAGCTACTTATTGAATATTCACAACCATCAATCTCTTCTAAAAGCATTTTACCCAAAATCTCGCGCCATTCTTGTTCTGGCATAGATAGGCATGATGCTAATCCAAGTCGCGGTGTTCCACTCTTTTCTGCTTTAGTGATAGTTTGGATTATAAAATCTATATCATCAATCGTTGCTTTTCTGATTATTTTATCCATTTTCAACGATTTCTTTTAACTTATTCCTATCAATCTTACCATTATTATTCAAAGGAAAATTTTGCAAACAATGAATAATATTGGGTATCATATATGGCGGTAATTTAGATTTTAAATAAGATCTAACATCTTCAACCTCAGCGTCAATATCATCAATAAATAAAGCTATTTCATCACTTTCTTGATTATTCTTAAAAACAATAGCAATAGCATTTGCACCATTAAGTAAAGTAGTGGCATGATGCTCTATTTCACCTAATTCTATCCTATATCCTTGAATTTTAGCTTGGAAATCTTTACGCTCAATATATAGGAAATCGCCATCTTTGTCACACTTGCACATATCGCCAGTTCGATAATAACGTATCCCATTCTTAGTAAAAAATGACTCCTCATTCTTTTTATTATTTTTCCAATATCCAGGAGTTAAGAAATCACCCGACAAGCATAATTCTCCTATTGTATCAATTGATAATTCATTGCAATTATCATCAAATAGCGTCATCGATGTATTATTCATTGATTTACCTATTGATAATATATCATTGTAAGTCTTATTATCATGCTCTCTACTATATCGATAGCGCGTGCAGAATATAGTATTTTCTGTCGGACCATATACATTATCAATAAAAGCATTAGGAATACACCTACTCCACTCTTTTAGGAGTGGAGCTGGAAGTGCTTCGCCACAGAATAAATTGTATTTTAACGATGGAGCATTAATTTCATCAAAATAGGCACGTAAGAATCGTATTGTTGATGGCACCATAAGGGCAAATGTCAGCTCTTCATCTTCCAGTAATTCTGCTATATAAGCATATTTTATACAATCGTAGGGAACAGGATATACACATGCACCCTTTAGCAATGGAATTAAATATGATATTACCGATAGGTCAAATGTCAAATCAAAGGCTTGTAAACACCTATCTTTTGCCGATAATTCATAGCCTAACGCCCAAAAGGATTCGACAAATGCTAAGACATTCTTTCTACTTATAGGAACACCTTTAGGTTGACCTGTACTACCAGAAGTAAATAAAATATAAGCAAATTTATCATCAGATATATCTTCATTTAATTCTAAGTCTAAATATGAATCTTGTAACAACGCCGGTGCAATTATCTCCTCGTTCGTGAAACGACTTTGCGCACTTGAATCAATAATATATTTTATTTCAACTTGCTCAATTATATCATCACATCGCTCAATTGGCATTTCTGGGTGTAAAGGGATATATGCGTCACCCTCCAGCCATAGGGCTATAATTGCCGCATAAGTTTCAATATCGTTATTAGAAACAAGCCCAACGTGCATGTTCATAATACTTTTTTCCTTTAACACTTTCCTTATTTTAGATACAGATAGCGCTAAATCTTTGTAAGAATAATATTTTTCATTTATATAAAATGAATTATGATTAGAATTACAAAAAGAAATAAGTTGGGAAAGAATTATCGTATTGAATGAATGCATATTAGATGATTTTAGTCGCGCAAATTCATATAGCTGTTTGCAAAATTAGCCTAAATTGTTGAAAATTCATTCATTTTTTCGCAACAATCCACTATCAAAACCTACTA
>JAVWYO010000137.1:0-5012 GCA_036661515.1 Muribaculaceae bacterium
ATCGTTGAGTGTATTAAGCACAATCACAATACTTGGAATAAGTGAAACGGCTGTTGCAAAACAACCTAATGTCATTATAATTTGTGCTGATGATATTGGGTATGGCGATTTTGGGTGTTATGGAGCAAAGAATATTTCAACTCCTAATTTAGATAAATTAGCTTCTTGTGGAGTGCGTTTTGAAAACGCCTATGCTCCAGCATCGACTTCGTCACCAACGCGTTATGCTCTATTAACTGGGGAGTATGCATGGCGTAAAAATGTTGGTATCCTTCCAGGAGATGCTGCAAATACAATTGATTTAAGTAAAAATAATTTGCCCAGGCAAATGAAATCACAAGGATACACTACTGCAATTGTAGGAAAGTGGCATCTTGGACCGGGATCAAAAGAGAGTCCTGTCGATTTTAATAATCAAATTAAAGGCGGTATGAAGGATGTTGGGTTTGATTATTCATACATTTTCCCAGCTACAAATGATAGAGTCCCTACAATATATATTGAGAATGATTTAACAGTAGGGTTAGATAAAAACGATGCAATAAAAATATCATATTCCAAAAAAATAGGGAATGATCCTACGGGTAAAGATTCGCCAGAGACCTTAAAACTTAAACCTCTTACAAATTATCATGATGGTACAATAGTTAATGGAATAAGTAGAATTGGATGGATGACTGGTGGTAATTCTGCAAGATGGATTGATGAAAATATGTCAGAAAATATACTTTCAAAAGCGGTGGAATTTATTTCAAAAAACTCAAATGCTCCATTCTTTTTATATTATGCTACACATAATGCTCATGAACCACGTGTTGCAAGTTCTCGTTTTGCAGGAAAAAGTAAAGCGGGAATTTATGGTGACGTAATAGAAGAATTTGATTATTGTGTTGGAGAAATTATTAATACTCTAAAGGAAAAAGGTATTATTGATAATACATTAATAATAATCACAAGTGATAATGGACCAAGGATAAAAGAAGCTTATCAAGATGGAGGGTTGGAAAATATGGGTGATCATGATCCTTTTTCTGGGTTGAGAGGCGGTAAATACTCACTATATGAAGGTGGATGTAAAGTCCCATTTATAGTATCTTGGGAAGGTAAAATAAAGAAGCCATTTGTGCAGAAACAGCGATTTTGCTATATGGATATCTTATCTACTCTTACTTCCATAACAAATCATAAAAAAATGGAAGGAGTAATGAATGATAGCCGAGACGCTTCAGAATTATTTTTTAAAGCAAAAGCTAAACCATATAGAAAATATATTATTACGCAGAATAATAATGGACGACTTGCAATAAGAAAACAAATAGCTCCTGCTGGAAAGAATAAAGCTGAATTATATGACCTAAAAAACGACCGTTCTGAAAGCAATAATTTAGTAGACTTACCCCAATATTGTAGAATTATAGAGGAATTGATTGGCGTAAATTCACAATTAAAGGGGACAAAGTAGAAAGACATACATTAAATAATATAGTCCATTAAATAAGTGCTTTAGTCCATTTTAGACTATACTTTTTAACTGCATCTTTGAGAAAATAATAAATGCTTTCACTATGGAAACAAGAAATCTTAAATTTGGGATACTATCAGTTTGTTCTTATTTGTCATTTGAGCTATTATCACAAAATATAGAACGGCCAAATATTCTTTGGTTGACTTATGAAGACACCTCACCACAATTCATAGGTTGCTATGGAAATGAAGGGGCTCATACTAAAGCGATGGACGCTTTAGCTAATAAGCCTGGAGGATTACGTTTTAATTCTGCTTTTTCTAACAGCACTGTATCTTCACCATCACGTAGTTGTATCATAACTGGTGTAGATGTAAATGTTTTAGGAACCAATAACCATCGTTATGCACGCACCATTCCCAATAGCATTAAAGCATTCCCATATTATTTGCGTAAAGCTGGCTATTATACCTCTAATAATGTAAAGACTGATTATAATATATCTAATCCGTCATTTATTTCTGAGACTTGGAACGAATCGTCATCAAAAGCACATTGGAGAAAGCGCCTATCGAGCGATCAACCATTTTTTAGCGTTTTTAATATAATGTATTCACATCAGAGCTACGTATCAAGAAATGAATATTCATATTATTTAGCACAAGTTTATAATAAGTTAGATAATAGCCGTATTACAAAAGATGAAGATGCTATTGTTCCTGATTTTTATAAATATAGCGATGAATCTAAAATGTTGATGGCGCGTGTTCAAAATTGCATTAATTATACCGATCAATTAATTGAAGAGCGTTTGGAGGAGTTACGTAAAGATGGGCTTGATGATAATACAATCGTGTTTATATTTGCAGATCATGGAGAGGGAATTCCCCGCGGAAAAACATGTGCTATTGGTATGGGATATCGTGTACCATTCATTGTATGGTTCCCTGAAAAATGGCGACATTTAAATCCATATAATACATCAATAGTGACAGAACGACAAATATGTTTTGAGGATTTGGCTCCCACTATTTTACATCTATCAGGAGTCGAAATTCCAACGTATATGAAAGGCCGGCCTATTTTCGACAAAACGCAAGAAGGAGAAAAATATATTCATGGTTCGCGTAATAGAATTGATGATTCTCCTGGAATTGACCGCTCTGTAATAAAAGGTAAATATATTTATACAAGAATGTTCAGCCCTTATTTGCCTATTGTTAGGACTCAAGGATATGCTTATAATTCAGATATTCTTCTTTCTATTCGTAGAGAATTAAATGATGGCGGACTAACTGAAAGTCAAGCAGCTAATTACTATCCTTCTGAACAGGAATATCTTTATGATATAGAGGCCGATAAGTGGGAAATGAATAACCTTGCAAAAAAACCAGAATATGCCAATTTATTGAAAGAACTAAGGACTGAAATGGTTAATTATGCTAAGTCGATTAAAGATATAGGTTTTATGCCAGAATTTGAAATGCGTCGTAGAAGCATTGATAAAACGCCAATGGAACTTCGTGAAGATTATGATATTAATATAATTCTTGATGCTGCAATGCTTGTCGGGGATAAAGATGTTTTGAGTAAACAAGTTGACCTACTAAGTGATAAAGATCCATTGGTACGCTATTGGGCTTCTGTAGGTATTTATACACAGGGCGAGGCTGCTATCAAAGTAAAGGAATTAATAATAGAACGATATAAGAATGAGATATTTGAAAGCGCTAAGCTTAAGTTGGCAGCCTTTTTATATAAATATTGTGGCTATAATGAAGCGAAGCAAACTATTGAAACTTATTGTAAATGTTCTGATAATCTCTTAGCAAATGAAGCTGTCCTTATGATTCAAGATATGGGCGATAAAATATTCGATTTTAAGCTAATTATCGATGAGATAAAACCAATTTGGCAAAAAAATGATGATAACTATTGCGTTTCTCCAGCTACTAATGTAACGCAACTCATCATACGTGATGCTCTACAAAGCCCATTTTCTGCAAAAATTTTATGCGGACAGAATTTAAGTTTTCAAAACGTTTTAACAGGAGGGCTTATTGGTATTAAAGATGAAAACATAGTCTGTCAGACTTTTAAAAATGAGAATTCAAAGCTGTGGAAATTAGAAGATAAAGGGAATGGATATTTTGCAATAATAAATTCGGTATCCGATCTTTATTTGGCTATGGAAAATCGTGGAGAGAATGGAATTCGCCCAAAATTAACAAAGTTTTCTGGCGCTGATGAACAATTATGGAATCTGTGCCAATATCGTAATGGATTCTTTTTGAAAAATAAAGCTACAGGAAAGCCGATTCAAGTTAATGGACAGTCTAAAGAAGAAGGAGCCATTATTTCGCAATGGGCATGGAATGGGAATCAACAATTTGTGTGGAAATTAGTACTCTCGGAAGAGTCTTCAGTTTCCGCTACTCATGAAGATAATAAGTTTGGCGTAAAAGATGTAACGTTAGTTGATGGATTCTTATCAATGAATATAGAAACATCTTCAATAGGCGACATAGAAGCCAGAATTTTTGATGTAAACGGGCACTGCCTAAGCCATAATATCATAGATAATGTAACGATAGGTGATTGGAAATATAGTATTGCATTGACTGATTTAGATTTTTCTAAGACATTGATTTTAGAGGCACGACAGAAAACCGCAAAAGGGTCTTATTCTTCTATTATGAAATTTATAGCGAGATAGATTAATTCTTGAAAATGAAAATAATTAGGCATTTAAAAATAGGATATTAATAACTTGACACAAATCAGTAATAATAAATTCCAACTATAATCAATGCCCGTTAGGGAGATTTTTATCATAAAATCATAAACAAAGCAGAAATAATATATTTAAAATATGAAAAAAAGACTTGTCTTGCTAATGCTATTATTAGCTAATGTAATTAGTTTGAGTGCAAATGAATCTAAAGAAACTTTTAGAGTAGGGGATAACCAATTTCTTTTAAACGAAAAGCCGTTTGTAATAAAAGCTGCAGAAATTCATTATCCGAGAGTCCCAAGAGAATATTGGGAACATAGAATTAAGATGTGTAAATCGTTGGGCATGAATACGATTTGCTTATATGTATTTTGGAATTTACATGAACAGGAACCAAACTCATTCGATTTTAGTGGGAACAATGATATAGGTGCATTTTGTAAGTTAGCACAAAAACATGGGATGTATGTAATTGTTCGCCCTGGTCCTTATGTGTGTGCAGAGTGGGAAATGGGAGGACTTCCATGGTGGTTACTTAAAGACAATGACATAAAATTAAGAACATTAGACGAGCACTTCATCAATAGAGTAGAAATCTTTATGAAAGAGTTGGGTAATAAACTTGAAAGTTCTTTGATTACTAATGGAGGAAATATTATTATGGTGCAGGTTGAAAATGAATATGGTTCTTATGCCATAGATAAGCCTTATGTGTCAAAGATTAGAGATATTGTAAAAGAATCTGGATTTAATAATATACCCCTTTTCCAATGTGACTGGAATTCCAATTTCCTAAATAATGGATTAGATGAT
>JAVWYO010000138.1:0-4949 GCA_036661515.1 Muribaculaceae bacterium
CAGTTGTTTTTAATACTTACCATAGTCCTAATCGGGTTCTATAATGATACTTTTAGAAACTTACCAATGACCATCGTATTTATGTATATACTCTCAAGTTCTATTAGTCTTAAAGATGATGAAGAGAATAAAATTGAAGAATAAAAAAATGCTTTGGCTATTTACCAGTTTGTATAAAAAATAATTTAATTGCACTAAGGTTATGAATATCCTTATATTAAACCTAATTTTAACGACAGCCGAGAAGGGTGTTATCACAAGGAGAAATTCTATCAAAGACACAATGATAGCCAATTTTGCCATGGGATTTATCAAAAATGGTCACACTGTAACTATAATTGCAGCTGATGATTTTCGTCCTCTTGATGAAGAAAAATTTGAATTTAATATAATATATCTAAAATCTCGGTACCCTAAAATTTTTAAGCCATCTTTATTACCCTTCCCTATTGGACTTCGTAATTTTTTAAAAGAAAATATTGCAAAATTTGATTTGGTAGTTTCAAGTGAAGCATTCTCTATGACAACACTATTGGGCTACGATATTTGCAAAGAGAAACTTGTGATATGGCAAGAAATGGCTTTGCATCAACACTTCTTATTTAAATTGCCAGCAAAGATATGGTACAATATTATTACCCGATTCATTACAAAAAAGCAATTAGTAATCCCTCGATCTCTGCCAGCATATCACTTTATAAAAAAGTATCATAATAATGTATCTCAGCGGTGTGTAGATCATGGCTCAAATGACGATTTATTCAAACCTATAAACGACCAAGATAATTCTTTTGTTATTGTTTCACAGCTTATTAAACGTAAAAATATAGATAAAATAATCCGTAATTTTAATGAGCTTTTAAAAAATCCAAAGTATAATAATTATTTGCTTCACATCATTGGAGATGGTGAAGAATATCAAAATTTGAAAAGACTGATTATTCAGTTAGATGCTGAGAACAACATAATTTTACACGGATTCATGGAACATTCTCGCCTTTACGCATATATAGCAAAGGCTAAAGGTCTATTAATTGACACTTCTCAAGACAATAACATGGTTAGCATATCAGAGTCTATTTTATGCGGAACGCCTGTACTCACAAATACTATCCCTACTAATTCATCATTTATTGAAAGTAATAAATTAGGCGTTGCAAAGGATAATTGGAATGAGCAAGATTTAATAGAATTTATTAATAACTACGATTCCTATCATAGCAATTGCATCGCAAAGCGAGACCTTTTAACTAACGTTGGTGCTACAAAGTCAATGATTGAAATTTATTCAAATTGGATTAAAACTCGATAGAAACGAGAAATAGCGAAATGCGTCTCTTAATATGTAATATTATTCCATCGCTTTACGTTATATATCAATGAATGTAAATAAATTATATGGCAAAACGTGTACTTATTGTAAATAAATTTTATTACTCGCGTGGTGGTGACTGTGTATGCACTTTAAATCTTGAAAAACTATTAATAGATAATGGATTTCAAGTTATGGTATATGCTATGCAATACCATAAAAATTTGCCTTCTAAACATTCAAAATACTTTGCTAAGGAAGTCAACTTCTTAGGTGGAATATCTGATAAATTTAATGCAATAAAGAGAACATTAGGAATAGGAAACATCAAAAAGTCATTCAAGCATGTTCTTGAAGAATTTAAGCCCGATGTCGTTCATATTCAAAACATTCACTCTTATATATCGCCTGTCGTGGTTAAGATGGCAAAAGAATATGGTTGCCGTGTCGTGTGGACACTACACGATTATAAATTGCTTTGCCCATCTTATAGTTGCCTCAATAAAGGAAAGCCATGTGAACTTTGTTTTAATGATAAAAGAAATGTCTTAAAGCAGAAATGTATGAAAGGGAGCGTTATGGCAAGTATCTTAGCCTACGTCGAAGCCCTAAAATGGAATAGAACTCGGATAGAAAAATATACCGATGCGTTTGTGTGTCCAAGCATGTTTATGAAAACAAAAATGGAACTTGGTGGCTTTAACGCTCACAAATTACATAAAATTTGCAACTTTATTGATCCTCACAAGGCTGAAATACTCAATAATATTGATTGTACTCATAAAGAAGATTGTTATGTGTATGTTGGTCGCCTTTCTGAAGAAAAAGGAGTTAGGACATTGCTAAAAGTTGCTACTACTCTACCATATACTTTAAAAATTGCTGGCGGAGGACCTCTTTTAGATGAATTAAAAGCAGAATATTCAAAATATGCCAATATCCAATTTCTTGGACATCTAAGTGCTGAAGATATAAGCCTATTAATGGCAAAAGCAAAATTTTTAGTTGTCCCATCAGAGTGCTATGAAAATAATCCATTAAGTGTTATTGAATCACTTTATGCTGGTACTCCCGTTCTTGGAGCTAATATAGGTGGAATACCCGAACTTGTAAACGCGAATAACGGACTTATTTTTGAACCAGGTAATGTAATCGATTTAGAAGATGGCATAAAAAGAGCTTTTAATATCAATTGGAATACTATGGACATAAAGGCTCAGGCTTTAATTAACTTTTCAAGTGAAAAATATTATAATAATATTATGAATTGTTATTTTCCATTTGATGTTAAGATGTAAAATTTACTTTCAAATTGCGTGCATTTACATTATCTTTGCCTTTATAATTTATTAATAATAGAAATGTCTGTAATAAAAACAATATATCCCACTGATGCCTCCATAATATTAACTTATCGTTGCCCAATGCAATGTAAAATGTGTAATATTTGGAAAAATCCAACTGATATTAAACAGGAAATCCAGCCAGAAGAATTAAAAGCTCTACCTAAATTGAAATTTATTAACCTCACTGGTGGCGAGCCTTTTATTCGGGAAGACTTAGAGGAGATTGTTAGAATTTGCTACACAAAAGCTCCTCGTATCGTCATTTCTACATCTGGGTGGTATGAAGAGCGCATAATTGCTCTTGCTAAAAAATTTCCAAATATAGGTATCAGAATTTCTATCGAAGGACTGTCTGAAAAGAATGACGATCTACGTGGACGTGTGGGCGGTTTTGACAAAGGAATACGCACTCTCCTTACACTTAAAGACTTGGGGCTTAAAGATATAGGGTTTGGGTGTACAGTCTCAAATAGCAACTCTAAAGATATGCTAAGCCTTTATCAATTATCCAAATCATTGGGAATGGAATTTGCAACTGCTTCATTCCATAATTCATACTATTTCCATAAAGAAGATAATATCGTTACTAATAAAGATGAGGTGTGCAAAGATTTTGAACAACTTATAGAATGGCAATTAAAAGAAAATAGTCCTAAATCTTGGTTTAGAGCTTATTTTAATTTAGGATTGATTAATTATATCAACGGTGGCAAGCGCATGTTGCCATGTGAAGCTGGCATGATGAATTTCTTCATCGACCCTTATGGCGAAGTATATCCGTGCAATGGACTGGAATCTAAATACTGGAAAGATAGCATGGGCAATATTCGCGAGACAGCCGATTTTATGACTTTATGGACAAGCGACAAGGCAAATGAAGTGCGTAGTAAGGTGCGTCGGTGCCCAAAGAATTGTTGGATGGTAGGTACTGCATCACCTGTAATGCACAAATATATAAAATACCCATTAAGCTGGGCTATAAAAAATAAATTACGTAGCATTCGAGGAAAGCATGTATGCACTTCTGAAGCTAAATGGTGCGATGTAGGGCAAGACACTTCGCAAGGCGATTTAAGAGAAATTTTTTAATAATACACTATTAAAAGTATGAAAATCGTTGTGATCGGGACTCGTGGTATCCCCAACATATTAGGGGGCGTAGAAACGCATTGCGAGGAACTATATCCACGCATTGCATCTCAAGGTCATAATGTTACAATTATTCGCCGCTCATGCTATATATCACCAACGAATAAACTTACAGAATATAAAGGTATAAACCTTATAGATATTTTTGCCCCTCATAAAAAAAGCCTTGAAGCAATTATACACACATTCCTCGCCATTGTAAAGGCGCGCACGCTTAATCCCGATATAGTACACATTCACGCCATTGGACCATCTATTTTAGTCCCATTAGCCCGAATATTAGGGCTTAAAGTTGTAATGACAAATCACGGTCCCGATTACGATCGCCAAAAATGGGGTAAGTTAGCCAAATTAATATTGAAAATAGGGGAGAGCATGGGATCAAGATTTGCAAATGAAGTTATTGTAATATCCCCCACAATACAAAATATTATAGCCGAAAGATACGGCAGAACAGACAGTCACCTCATTTTTAACGGAGTTACTTTACCCATAAAAAGCAATAATACTGATTATATTAATGAACTCCAATTATTGCCTCAGAAATATATACTTGCATTAGGCAGGTTTGTAAAAGAAAAAGGTTTTGACCTTTTAATTGATGCCTTCAATAGTATTAACACAGAGCATCAATACACATTAGTCCTGGCTGGAGATGCCGATCATGAAGATACCTATTCACTCCAACTCAAAGAAAAAGCCAAGCGTAATAATGTAGTATTAACAGGATTTATTAAAGGTGAAAAGCTAAATCAAATAATGACAAATGCTCATCTATTTGTACTACCATCATATCATGAAGGGCTACCAATATCTTTATTAGAAGCCATGAGCTATAATATAGATGTATTAGTTAGTGACATCTCCGCCAATCAATTACCCGAACTATCACATGACGACTTTTTCAAATGTGGTTCTGTTGAATCTCTAAAAGCAGAGCTAACGCGCAAAATCTCTAATATAAAAACAAACCGTCAATATAATTTAGCCAATTATAATTGGGACACAATAGCCCAGCAAGTAATATCCGTCTACAAGAAACCATAATCACACCTGGCAATCTCCCCCTGCGAAAATCCGTGCCATCTGTGAGAACCCTCACCACTCACCGCCAAGCGAAAGAACGTCGAAGACGTTCCACT
>JAVWYO010000139.1:0-4860 GCA_036661515.1 Muribaculaceae bacterium
TAATTTTCGCCATCATCATCTTGCGCCAATAAATATCCCTGCGTGTAATATTCAATAGAAAACACATTGCCCATATATCCAGAGGTAGACGCTGAATATAAATATGCTGCAAGCCATAGAAATAATGCAGTGAAAGGCATAGCAATAAAGACCCTTAAGAATATCTTTCGGTTTAATGGTAGTAGGAGGAAGAAATACATTAATATGAATATAAAACCTATCTTTGTTTCATTTAAAAAAGATGGTATTAGTAATAATATATAAAGTTTATTTTCCCATAGACTACGTAGCAAATTTTGCTTATCAATGCGTTTATTGATTAGATAAAATGATATTAGATATATCATTGTTGTTATTGTTCCAGAGCCCCAATTGCCAAGCGAACCTCCACCATGGTCGTTTGCTCCATATTTCAGGAACTGGAATAACAGGCAAGGGCCTTGCACTATTAAGAACCATAATAGGGCTTTATCTAATGCTTTAATAAATCGCTCTTTACGATCTTCTTCTTCATTAAAATAGCGATAAATAGGAATTAAAAACATGAATGGTATAAAATCGCGCATTCCGTTAAGGACAAAAAACAATGAGAGATTATTAGCAATAAATGATGATATAAATCCGAGGAAGAAAAATGCCAAAATTATAATAATATCATTCCTATTTTTTAATGTTGAGAATCCGAGTATAACTATTATAATATCGAGAATTAGATTAATAGGCGAACGAAGAGGCAATGCAAAAGGCATGATTTCATCGAAAATGAAACCAGTCGTTGCATATATCCAAAACGCTACGATTAAAATACGTTGATATAAAAGGCTTTTTTCTATTTGCATTAAAAGCTGTGTAAATTATAATAGGATAATGGCAAATTCAAAATACTTATAGGTAATATTACAATTATCCTATTATAAACATTTGGGTTAATTAATCATTCTCTACATTTGAGTCGCCATAGCCATAGCCATAGCCGTGAGAGAATTTAGGATTAGTGTCGTTAATTATTGCCGAGACATTTGATAACTGACCTTTGCGAACTACATTATTTAAATATTTTACAAAGCTACGTTTTGTGAAATCGGCACGTGTGACGTAGATAATGGTGTTTGAGAATTTTGCTAAAGAGAATGTATCGCTAACCATTGCAATAGGAGCAGAGTCGATAATAACATAATCATATCTATCACGTAATTTCGAGAATAATTCTTCGACTCTTGATGATAGTAATAGTTCCGAAGGATTTGGCGGAATAGGTCCTGCAACAATAACATCAAGTCCGTCAATGTCGTAGTGTTGGATTACGTCATCTATTTGCACCTCTTCTCTCGAAAGGAAAGAAGTGACCCCGTTGGTAGCTTTTAATGACATATATTCCGCGAGTCTTGGGCTACGAATATCGAGACCAACAAGGACTACTTTTTTATTAAGTAATGCAAATGAAGCAGCGATATTAGCACTAATAAACGATTTGCCTTCACCACTAACAGATGAGGTGACAAGAATCACTTTATCGTCTTTAGCAGGTAGCATAAATTGTATGTTATTTCTTATAAGTCTAAATAGTTCTACAATTGATGATATTTTACCAGGACGAACAACAACAGCACCACCACTATGGCGATTGTGGCATACTTCTCCAAGCACTGGGATATCTATTATCTCTTCGAGTTCATCTTGCGAACTAAATCGCGTGGTAAATAGAGCTTTGATATATAGGATAAAGAATGGGATCACAATGCCAAAGAATAGAGCTAATGATACAGCCATAGGCAATGATGGAGCGATAGGCTCGCTTAGGGCAAAAGCTTGATCTACAATTTTACCTTTAGGTGTTGTAGCCGCTAATACTAATTCATTTTCCTCACCTTTTTTAAGGAGGAATGTGTATAGCTCATTTTTGATTGATTGTTGACGACGAAGTTGGATAAATTCGCGTTCTTGCGTAGGAATATTTCCAAGTTTGCTCAGTGATTCGGCTTCTTTAGAGCGTAAATCACCTAATGATATTTGCGTGCTTTCAATAGTCTTATTAATACTTACTAATAAGTTACTCCGCATTGCATCTATTTGGTCATTAATAGCTTTAAGGACTATATTGTTGCCCTTGGCGTTATTTTCGAGTTTGATTTTTTCTAATACTAACTTATTGTATTCCTCAATACCATCGGAAGCGTTAGAAAATTCGGCTGTGAAAGGGACTAATGAATATTTATTTTTAGGCGAAGCAAGGAAATCACGAATCATTTTAATAATTGAGTATTGTGTTTCGGCTGAAAACAACGCACTTTCAAGCGATCCTTTTTTTCCCATTAAATACCCTGTTTCGGCACCAAGATCTGTGAAGTTTTTTTCTTTCTTATATTTTTCAATATCCGATTCCGAAGTATATAATTCGCTATAAATTAGATTTAGGCGTTCATTAATGAATTTACGAGTATTAACCGCCATTTCGTCTTTTTCGACTTGTCCTCTTATGTTGTAAAGTTCAACGAGCTTATTTACGATATCCTTACCACGCTTAATGTTAGTGTCATTTATATATAATGATATCCCATTTGATTTCTTTGATACAAGCTCAACAGTTAAATCTTTTTCAAAAGACTCGGCTTTTATGACATTTCCAGTAACGGTCGCTTTTAAATTTATGGGCTCACCTTTTTTGTAAAATTTTGTGGTATTAAGCACATAAGTTCCATAACTTGTTTTTACAGTAATAGGGAATGATGTTGCGTGAATTTCGGTAAGAGTCTTGAACATTCCTTTTTTGACTGAAATATTTATATCATTACCTTTTTCATTCACCTCAATTTTAAATTTTAGAGAGGAAGTAAGGGTGTCAAATAAAGCATCGGGAGCATTAATTTCTATTGGGGAATCGTTGTAATAATTTATCGACTTTAAAAGCCCAGTTTTCGCTGTGTAAGACCTATTTATTTTTAGCTGTCTTACCATCTCTTGGCGAATGCTTTGTGCGCTCATCACTACCAGTTCGTCATCGACCTTGCTCCCACCACCGCCGAGTGATAGACTTTTCATCAAAGAAGCCCCCATGCCCGAACCGCCTTCATCTTGAGAAATCAAGACTTTTGCGTTAATAAGAAATATAGGTTTTTTCACATAGATATATAGTGCAGCACATGAAATACATACAATTAGCGAGCCAACGAATAGCCACCAAAATCGTTTATATTTTGCAAATATTGCACCAAGGTCTATTTTATCTTCTTTAAATGATTTATTCTTAGAATTAGCAGATGTATTATTACTACTCATAACTTTAATTTTCTAAACGTATTATATATAATTTGGTAACGTTATTTAATAACAAGGGCAATAACTAATGAGGCAATAACCGAAACAGCACTCACAATTGTAGCAATTACCGACACTTTAAAGGAATTATTTTGATTGTATTTAGAGTTATCCTTTCTAATTTTATTAGGCTCTACATAAACGACATCGTTTTGTTGCAGGTAAAAATATGGAGATGATAACATTGCAGAATCATTAAGATTTAGACGATGATATGTTTTAACGCCATTTTCTTCTCTTATTAGAAGGACATTACTTCGCACACCATATTCAGTCAAGTCGCCCGCTTTAGCTAAAGCATCAAGAATTGAGAAGCGCTGACGTGTTACGTCTATCTGTCCTGGATTTTTTACCTCACCAAGTACATTAATTCTAAAATTAACAAGCATAACGCTCACAAAAGGGTCTTGGACATCTTGGCTAATTTTATTTATTAGCATATCAGATATTTGAGTTATAGTGAGGCCTGAAACTTTTAATTTACCTAAGATTGGGAATGTGATATATCCGTCTTTATCGACAATGTAGGTTTGAAGTTGGGCTTGTGTTGCATTCTTTGTGGCAGTTTTAGCTGACGTAGCAATTAGTGCAGGATTTGTCATTGGGAGGTTATATGCGGCAGTTGCCTCAGGGACAACCGAAGTAACAGTAATAGTAAGTTCATCGTCGGGAAGAATTGTTATATCATAACTACCCGATGGTAGTGTCCCAGCTTCGGAAGTCGAAATATTTTCAAAATAAGAAAGATTTTGTTTTGAAGTAGTGCAAGAAGCTACCAATAAAGATGCACAGATAATTGCGAGTAGATGTAGTCTCATTAATATAATTTTTATTAAATAGATGATATGTTTTAAAGTCCTTAGAAACTTTATTTATAACGGGATATAATTCTATTTATTATTTTACAATCTTGAAAAGTTGGTTTATTTATCTATTGGATTTGTTTATTAATCGTTTTAATTTTCGATATTTATTAAGTATTGATTTTATTATACTATATCTAATTGCTAACATTAATATTTTATACCGTAGTGGTAGTTGCGATATCCTTTCATACGAAATAACATCTTTATACCATGAACAATTTTTATCGATGTGCTTAATGTAAAAAGCGATGCGGTCAATTTTTAATATCTCAAGTTGGTCTTTAAATCGTTCAAGTTCTCCTCTTTGTTTTAAATTTCGAGTTAAATCATTAAAAAAAGTGACCCATTGTTTTTGGTCATAATTAAGACCTGTTGATGTTAACGATAGTGCATTGTAGAAATAGATGTATATTGCTTTGTTGAAAAGCCCTACCTTATCAACAAATTCCGACATTTTTACAGTCATTATTACATCTTCACTTGGTACAATAGCGTTATTTTCAGGGAATATTTCATCTTTCCAAAGCGAACGTTTGCTCAATGAAGCGCAACAAGAACACACAGCATTATTACTCAATAAATATGCTAAATATTCTTCTTTTGATAGAATAGCATCAGATGGATGAAGTAAATCATGTGTTTTATTTGCATTTTGGAATTGACGCATAACCCCATAAGC
>JAVWYO010000140.1:0-4706 GCA_036661515.1 Muribaculaceae bacterium
GAGATATCATTCCTGCCCGATGAAATGAAAGAGCAGTATAAGGAATTTATTAAATTATTAGTGTCCGCTAAAACTTTTGTATGATAGAAAAGGAAGTTAAAATGTTCTTGAAAGCTCTTATATGAGCTTCAAATAAACTAAATGGAATGAGTCCAGTACAATACTGGACTCATTCCATCTAAATATAATAATTATTAATCTGTCCAACTTTTTGGAGGCATCGTCAAATTGCGATGCCTTTGTTGTAGAAGTTTTGTGGGAAGTACCTATTTTACTATAACTTTTTTGCTGTTGTCGCCCGAAACTACGATATATAGCCCTGCGGGTACATCAATAGTGGTTTTTCCTGTTTGTGGTGTTCCTTGATATACTGGTATGGCATCAAGAGAATATATGTTTATAAGGCTTTTGCCCGAACTTTCTAATATAATAGTTCCATTTGTGGCATAAGCGTCCCAATCTTGTGAAACAGATGGGGCGGTTACTGATGCAAAATCACTTATTGCGATGTCATCAATATTTAAGCGCTTTCCTGCGGTTTTTTGAATTTTAAATCTCACGGGAGTTGCTATATTAACGGTATAAGAAAATTCTTTTAGAAGGTGTTCGGTGATGACTTCTGTCTTTAAGGTAACCCAGTTGCTACCACCATCGGTAGAGTACATAACATCTATTGTAACATCATCATCACTTCCATAAATTCCAGCAAAGAAAGATAGGCGACTTGCTCCATTTAGCTTGTCTTCGTCCATGGCAATAGAGGCGTTTGACGACTTGTCAAAGCATGCTGCTCTTTTTCCATGATATCGGTCGGCTGTCCTGCCAAAAAATCCAACATCTTGTAGCATCCATTTGCAAACGGGTGTGTTTAAAGATCCTGTGGAGTATGTCTTATCTGATTTTATACTTTCAAAATCTTCAAAGAATGAGCGAGGTGCGGATACTACGCCATTCAAATCGGCTTCGTCTCCATCTATTGTAGGTGTGGCAATTGATACTACACCGCTATATGTGCCTTCTGTTGCAGTTGCTTTGAGGCGAATATAGAAGTTTTCTCCCTCGGGATTGATTTGAAGGCTATTTGCCCAGTCCGATTTATTTAGACTTAGTTCAAATGGACCTGTTACAGTTGCTGTGATATTTTCGGTAATATATTCAGTAAATACTGTTACTTCGATAGGCGCTGAAACTGCGTTTGGCAGAGCCGAGAAATTTAAAATAGCTGGTGAGTATATCAATGTTAATACTGGAGTAGGTGTTGCGGTTGTTACGCTCACTACATTTGACGATATTGAGCTATTTGATAGCTGATATTTATATGTGGTATTGTATTCAAGTCCTGTAACGTCATGTTTTTGGGCGTTGGCAGGAACCGATACTGGATATCCTGTGATAGAAGTAACTCCGTCGGCTTGAAACACATTAAGTGTATAATTACCAGTATTTGTGATGTCTATCCAATTAGCTGTGAAAGCATCTGTTGTGATGTTGGTTGCACTTAGAGCTGGAATGCCATCATAAGTTGTTGCTTTTAATGTAATGGTTGATGAAACTTCAGAACTTGATATTGTGAGCGTTGTGCTATTTGTTCCTGCCGACGCTGTTTGATATGTAACTCTAATAGTGGCACCAATTTGTGAATTTACAGCATCGAAGCCTAAAGTGGTAGGCAAAATTGTGAATGATGATGTGTTGCCAAGTGTAGCGTTAAGGTCTTTGGTGAGTCCAGCACCTTTTACTATAACATCAAATGTGATAGGACGCGAAACAGAGGTAACGCCCATGTCAATGCTTTGTCCATCTGTTGGTGTTACTAATATAGGATCGGCTTTTCCTCCAGGAATCCAACCCTCGTTTGTCTTATTGCCCCATATATATTCTGCGAGTTCTGGGTGGTCGATAAATGGATTACGGTTTTTCTGAAATTTTGAAACTTCATTATTTCGGTCTATTTCTTTTTTGCTAACGGGGTCTTGACGGTCCCATTTCAGTAATAGGCTTATAGCCCAATTTGTATAGCAAGGATAGTCATCATGTGAGAGCATATCACTATTCCATATACTTATTTTATCATTATAAGCCGATGCCATATAGAAATATGTGCGGGCAAAGTCTCCTTTGTATTCATCAATTGGCTCAAAAACTTTTCCGCTATATCCGGGAAAGGTTGATGTCCCTAATTTTCCAAGTGCTTTGTTTGATCCATTTGCTGGAAGTGTTGTGCCATTAGCACATTCTCCATAAGGAAAGGCGCTACGCTGTCCGTTTACCTTTCCATCGGTAGGATATATGTGATATGCGTCGCTATACATTGGGCTTTTATCGTCAAACCAACTCTTAGGAAAAGAATGCTCACGATTATAGCAATCGCCAACTTGGCTGTAATTACCGCATTGTTTTTGACCTGGTTTAAAATTTGTGGTAGAATACATGTCCCACACAAATCCATCGTCTCTTACGTCTGAAGTCTTATATACCTCCCAAAGGCCTTTATATCCTACTTCCTTGTGGGGGCCAACGATGGAACGTAAGGCTACTAACAAGCCTTTTTTATTTTTTCCTTCAGCTGATTTGTAATATCCAGCTGGTTCTTGAGCCATTGCAAAGTCGCAAAGGATAAGCGATAGCAATATAGGCAAAAATGCAAATGAAAACTTACGCATGAAATATAAGTAATTTAAAACATTGATTATTTTACATTCTTTTTTCCTGCCAGCATCCCGCAGGCAGCCATTATGTCTTCACCTCGGCTACGGCGTATTGTGCTAAGTAGCCCACGTCCGCTTAGGAAATCTCTAAAAGATTCCATGCGCTCGGTGCTTGATGCTCGGAGCTTAGAACCTGGTATTGAGTGAAATCTAATTAGGTTTACTCGAAGTTTTGGCGCTCTGAGTAGTTTTGAAAGGGCTTCGGCATGAACAATATCGTCATTAAAACCGTCCCACATTATATATTCAATTGATAGGCGACGTTGATGAGAAAAGTCATATTTCTTGAGGAGCTCCATAACGTCCTTAGCTGGATAAGCATTTTCGACTGGCATAATTGCAAGGCGTTCTTCGTGAAATGGCGAATGAATGCTTATGGCGATATGCACATCAGTGGTTTCGATAAGACGTTTCAATTCGGGAATTTTTCCGATAGTAGAAACCGTGATTCGTTTAGGGCTCCAAGCAAGCCCCCAATCAGCAGTCATAATTTCTAACGTCTCAATAACAGCATCAAGATTATCCATAGGTTCGCCCATTCCCATAAACACTACATTTGTGAGGTCTTCAGCATTTGGGACACTAAGGATTTGATTTATGATTTGATTAGCTGTAAGATTTCCACGAAAACCTTGTCGACCAGTCATGCAAAAGGTACAATTCATTTTGCACCCTTTTTGCGAAGAAATACAAAGCGTAGCTCGCTCTTTATCAGGGATAAAAACGCTTTCGATAGCATTTCCATCGTTTGTAGTAAATAAATACTTCACAGTGCCATCAGTGCTACATGCACTTTCTGTTGGAGCTTCAAGGCCAACGCAATAATGTTCCTTTAGGCGTTCTCTATTACCCTTTGACAAGTCTGTCATCTCATCAATGTCAGTAACACGCTTTGTGTATATCCATTTTGCAATCTGCCCAGCTCTAAAAGATGGTAACTCTAATTCTTTAGCAACCTCTTTGAGTTTGTCGAGAGACATTCCAGCAAGTGGTATAAGCCATTTATTTTCGGTAGAAGTATTCATTATTTTCAGGTTTCCGCAAAATTGGCGAAAGGGTTACAAATGTACGCTATTTTTTTGAGAATCATTATAATTCTGCATAAAATATTTTTCAACTCCGAACCTTATAAAATTACAAACTATTCCGCTGGCGTTCTTTACAAATAGTGGTGCGTACTGGGCGATTTTTAAGTGGCTGATATAGTGGTTGTTAGTTAGTGTACGCACAGTACGCAGTGTACGCACCCTTTTTTGTATTTGGTTGATTGGGTGGGTGTTACAAAGGTAGTGATGCTTTGTGGCCAGAATGTGCGAAAAAAAGGTGCGTAATGGAGTTGTGAGTTTTGAGTTGTGAGTTGTGAGTTTCACACAGAATTCTGATAGAGGGATAGAGATAGTGGCGTGGAACGTCGTCGACGTTCTGGTTGGGTAATAGTTTGTTGCCCCACAATTGCGTTCGCTGTGCTCTCTTCATTGTGGGGTTAAATTTCAGAACTGAAGTTCTGAAGTGGAACGTCGTCGACGTTCTCGTTCCGCGCACGCACAAAGAATCTCCTCTAATCTGTGACAATCCCAATAACGTCAACGGTGCCAAATCATTGACAATCGATAAGTGGCTTGCGCATAGATTTGCATGTGATTTGGTACTATAATATTGCTTTAAATTGCTAATTTGAGGTGGTATGTGATTTTTTATTGGTTATTATTGCTGTCCAGTAAAGATAAATAATGAACAGCGAATTATAGCCATTAAGAATTTAATACACCAGACCCTATATTCTGCATGCCTTATTACAATGTGTATTTATTATTTACTATGATTTCTACATAGCCTCCGACATCAGCGTGCGATATCCTTTGCTTATGTGTGGTGGCGAGATGCTTTCTATGCTCTGCTTTATCAGAATGCGTTGATGAAATCATCTAAAGTTTTATAGTCTTCTTCCGTATTTATTTTTTCGTTTTTCAGACGATATTTTCGTTTTCTCAGTGTGGC
>JAVWYO010000141.1:0-4635 GCA_036661515.1 Muribaculaceae bacterium
ACTAAAATATAAAAAATAGCCGTCATTATGTTATTTAACAATGACGGCTATTGACTTGTGGGTGACAAAACTAATTTTTAAAAATCAAATTATTGTCGTGAGCATCTATTATAATAGGTATTTCTCGATTTACTTTTTGAGCGAGTATATCTTTAGATAATTGATTTAGGACGAGGCGATGTATTGCTCGTTTTACTGGCCTGGCACCATATTCGGGGTCATATCCTTCGCGTGCAAGTAACGAAAGTGCAGCTGGTGTAACTTCGAGAGTCACTCCATTTTTTTCGAGCAGGCGTTTTATTGATGCTATTTGTAATCCAACAATTTCCTCTATTTCTACTTCGTTTAGTGGCGTAAACATTATTATTTCGTCGATACGATTAAGAAATTCAGGACGAATTGTCTGTTTTAATAGTTCGAGTACTTCAATTTTAGTGGTTTCAATAATTTCATTGCGATTATTAGGGGTTAACTTCTCCATGTTTTCGCGAATGAGACTTGAACCCATGTTTGAGGTCATTATTATAATAGTATTTTTGAAATTGATAAGTCTTCCTTTATTATCAGTGAGCCGTCCATCGTCGAGGACTTGTAGGAGGATATTAAAAACGTCGGGATTAGCTTTTTCAATTTCATCGAAAAGTACTACGGAATATGGCTTGCGTCTGACGGCTTCGGTGAGTTGCCCTCCCTCTTCATATCCTACATATCCAGGAGGCGAACCGATGAGCCTTGTTACCGAGAATTTTTCTTGATATTCGCTCATGTCGATACGCGTCATCATGTTTTCATCGTCGAATAGGTACTCGGCAAGAGCCTTAGCCAATTCGGTTTTCCCTACGCCAGTAGTGCCGAGAAAAATGAATGAGCCAATAGGTCGACGAGGGTCGCTAAGTCCAGCACGGCTACGTCGCACAGCATCTGCAATAGCGGTAATGGCATCATGTTGTCCAACTACGCGCTTATGTAGCTCATCTTCGAGATGTAGAAGTTTTTCCTTTTCGCTTTGCACCATTTTCATAACAGGTATTCCAGTCCATCGAGAAACGATGTCGGCAATGTCATCGGCATCGACTTCCTCTTTTATCATAGCCTTTTCGCCCTGCATTATTTTCAATTGTTCTTGAACTTGCTTGCTATCTTCCTCTTTTTCTTTGATTTTAGAGTACCTTATTTCAGCCACTTTGGCATAGTCACCTTCACGTTCAAGGCGTTCGGCATCAAAATTTAGTTGTTCAATGTCGATTTTATTTTGTTGTATTCTGTTTATCAAGTTTTTTTCGGCTTGCCATTTAGCTTTATATTCTTTTTCTTCGTCGCGCAGGTCAGCAATCTCGCGTTCCAGGTCTTTAACCTTAGCTTTGTCGCCCTCTCGCTTTATAGCTTCTCGCTCAATCTCGATTTGAGCTATTCGTCGAGTAATCTCGTCAAGAGCTTGAGGTACAGAATCAATTTCGAGGCGCAATTTAGCCGCCGCCTCGTCAATTAGGTCAATAGCTTTGTCGGGCAAGAACCTATCGGTGATATATCTCATAGAAAGTTGTACTGCTGAAATAATGGCTTCGTCACGGATACGCACTTTGTGGTGATTTTCATATCGTTCCTTCAGCCCACGCAATATTGCTATTGCGCTTGCCTCGTCGGGCTCATCAATCATAACCTTTTGGAAACGTCGTTCGAGAGCTTTATCTTTTTCAAAATATTTTTGATATTCATCGAGAGTAGTAGCTCCAATGCTACGTAGTTCACCGCGAGCAAGAGCCGGTTTTAGTATATTAGCGGCATCCATAGCACCCTCACCTTTTCCTGCACCCACAAGAGTGTGAATCTCGTCGATGAAAAGGATTATTTCACCGTCGGATTGAATTACTTCATTCACGATAGCTTTAAGTCGCTCTTCAAATTCGCCTTTATATTTTGCTCCAGCAATAAGTGCACCCATATCGAGTGAAAAGACTTGCTTGCTTTTTAAATTTTCGGGTACGTCGCCACGTATTATGCGCTGAGCCAGTCCTTCGGCAATAGCAGTCTTCCCTGTGCCCGGTTCACCAATAAGCATAGGGTTGTTTTTTGTTCTACGGCTAAGGATTTGGAGGACGCGGCGTATCTCATCGTCACGGCCAATTACGGGGTCGAGTTTGCCGTCGCGAGCTCTTTCATTAAGATTTATAGCATATTTGCTAAGAGCATTATATGTTTCTTCGGCACTTTGGTCGGTAGCTTTTTTGCCTTTTCTAAGTTCTGAGATAGCCGAAGCCAGTTCTTTTTCATTAATACCAGCATCTTTCATAAATGTTGAGGCACTGCTATTAATAATAAAAATTGCCATAAGAATAGCTTCCAGAGTAACATATTCGTCGCCTAAAGATTTTGAGAAATCGGTAGCTTTTTGAAGGACTTCGTTAGATGTACGACTAAGGAATGGTTCACCTCCAGAAACTTTAGGTTGTGCCGAAATATCACGATCAATAAGCGAGTCGAGCATAGATAAATTGGCTCCAAGTTTTTGGAATAAAAATTTAACCACCGAGTCGCCTTCAAGCATCACGCCTTTAAGTAAATGCACTGGTTCGATTGATTGAGAACTATTGTTTTTTGTAAGCTCTACCGCTTTTTGAATAGCCTCTTGCGATTTTATTGTAAAGTTATTAAAATTCATATTATTCTCCTTTCTTTAATTATAGATTTATTTACTTTATAACGTTATATTACATAAATGTTTCAATATTATATAGACAATATTTGTGCCAAAACTATTTTTTATACGTTTTAAGGCAAGGGCGAAGTTCGCAATAAGAGAAAAAATTGCTACCTTTGCACAAAATTTGGTGGCATAGGCTAAAGAAGCCATTATAAATTAAAAAATAGATACAAATTTCTTTATGGACTGGATTACAGACTTACTTTTTAATGAAAATTCAATTGCTCATGTGGTATTATTATACGCATTTGTGATTGCCTTAGGCGTGAGAATAGGAAAAATTAAACTTTTTGGGATTTCTCTTGGTGTCACATTCGTTTTGTTTGTAGGAATTATAGCAGGCCATTTCGGATTTGGAGTGAATAAAGATATTCTTCATTTTGTACGAGAATTTGGATTGATTCTATTTATTTTTTCAATAGGACTTCAAGTAGGCCCCAGTTTCTTTTCATCATTTAAAAAAGGAGGCTTGTTGTTAAATGGTCTTGCTATGCTTCTTATCGCTTTAAATATAGTTGTTGCATTATCAATCTATTTTGGTGTAGGAAATATTTCAATTACCGACCTTGTGGGAATACTTTCGGGTGCGGTAACAAATACACCAGGACTTGCAGCAGCACAACAGACACTTATTGAGGTTCATGGACAAGAGGCTTATACGGGCGTGCAAGGAATGTCAATGGGATATGCTGCAGCCTATCCACTTGGCGTAATGGGTATAATACTATCGATGATTTTGCTAAAATCATTTTTCAAAATAAAATTAGAAGCTGAGACCGATAATATAGAGCAAGAGAATGAGCAAAGCCAGTTAAAACCTCATGTGGTGACTTATGAGGTCTATAATGAGCTGATAGATGGAATTTCGATAGCAAAGTTACATGAAATAATAGATCGTAATTTTGTGATTTCTCGATTGAAAAATAGCGAAGGCGAAATAATAATACCTAATTCTGAAACTATAATAAAGCAAGGCGATAAGATGCTCACTGTGCTATCGGTGCAAGATGAGAATGTCTTATCATCTATTATAGGACCATCAATGAATATGGATTGGGAAACAACGCAGGGAGCGGTGGTGTCGAGGCGCATACTTGTTACAAAGAGTGAATATAATGGTCGAGAAATAGGGTCGTTGAGGTTGCGCATGGGATATAAACTTAATGCCACACGTGTGAATCGTGCTGGTGTAGATCTTCTTGCTCGTCCAAATTTGATGCTTCAAATCGGTGACCGCATAACTGTTGTGGGTAATATTGATGATATTGACCGTCTTGCCTCGAAACTTGGTAACTCGATGAAGCGTCTTAATGAACCAAATATGATAACCCTTTTTGTAGGTATATTTCTTGGAATAATAGTTGGTTCTATTCCTTTATCATTTCCTGGAATGTCGGTTCCTATGCGTCTTGGACTTGCTGGAGGTCCACTCGTGGTTGCTATCCTAATAAGCCGTTTTGGCTATAAAATGGGACTTGTTACTTACACATCATCGAGTGCAAGTTTGCTGTTGCGTGAGATGGGTATATGTCTATTCCTTGCGTCGGTGGGTATAGCTTCAGGAGAACGATTTGCAGAAACAGTTTTTAATAGTAATGGATTGCTTTGGGTGGTTTATGGATTTATAATTACTATAATACCAGCTATAATAGTAGGTGTTATAGCACGAAGTAAATTTAAACTTAACTATTATACAATAATGGGATTAATGTCGGGAAGTTGTACCGACCCTCCAGCGTTGGCTTATGCTAATAAGACGGCAAATAATGATGCTCCAGCAGTTGCTTATTCAACAGTGTATCCACTGACAATGTTTTTGCGTGTAATAACAGCGCAAATCATAATCCTTGCGTTAGCATAAGATAGAGTCATCGATTTGAGCTCTCGCAATTGCGTTAGCTATACTCACTCTATTATGTGGCTAAATAGAAGAT
>JAVWYO010000142.1:0-4410 GCA_036661515.1 Muribaculaceae bacterium
AACTCCTGCTGGAGCTATTTCCACCGCAGAAGGTTCTACATTCATGGGTTGCTCTGTAATGTCATGGGCTATGACACTTATTTTTATGGGTGGCGCAGGAAAATCGGCAATGTTCCCATTGCATATTTGGCTTCCCGATGCAATGGAGGGTCCAACACCAGTTTCGGCTCTTATCCATGCTGCTACAATGGTAGTTGCAGGTGTGTATCTTGTAGCTCGATTATTCCCTTTATATTGCTTAGAGCCCGGCTCAATGGAGCTTATAACTGCGATAGGTGCAGTTACTGCCCTATATGCTGCTGCGGTAGCATGCGTGCAGAGTGATATTAAAAGAGTTCTTGCGTTCTCTACAATTTCGCAAATTGCTTTCATGATAGTTTCTCTTGGCGTTGCACGTCCAGAGTTTCATGAAGGTCTTGGATATATGGCATCAATGTTCCACTTGTTTACACATGCAATGTTTAAGGCATTACTCTTCTTGGGAGCAGGTGCAATTATCCATGCCGTGCATTCTAATGAGATGAAGGATATGGGCGGGCTTCGCAAATATATGCCAATATGCCACATAACATTCCTTATAGGTTGCCTTGCTATTGCAGGTATTCCTCCATTCTCAGGATTTTTCAGTAAAGATGAAATATTAGTAGCTGCCTATGCAAATAGTCCACTTTGGGGTATTTGGTTGTCAATAGTTGCTGGTATGACCGCTTTCTATATGTTCCGTTTATATTACAAAATATTTTGGTGGAGCAATCCCGACTACGGACATCACACTCCACATGAAGCACCAATGACAATGAGCTTTCCACTAATGTTCCTTGCCCTTGTTTCTATATTTGCTGGGTTCATTCCATTTGGACAATTTGTAACATTTAATGGCGAGCCTTATGCAATTCATCTTAATTGGGGAGTTGCAGGATTAAGTGTTGGTATAGCTGTCATTGCAATAGCTCTTGCAACATTTATGTATAAGAAGGAGAATCCTCTTCCCGATAAATTGGAAGCTAAGTTCAAAGGTCTATGGACAGCTGCATATCATCGCTTTTATATGGACGAACTCTATATGTTTATTACACATAAAATCATATTTGGTTGTGTGTGTAACGCCATTGCTTGGTTTGATCGTCACATTATAGATGCTACAATGGATCTGCTTGCTTCGACTACTAATTCTGCTTCTTTTGCAATCAGAAAGTTGCAATCGGGTAGTATTCAAATGTATGTATGGGTTTATCTCGTAGGTGCTCTTTCGGTAGCAATAATCACATGGCTATGTTTAATTTAATTCCATTGCGGAAAAATACCTTTAGAATATGATTTGGGACAATATATTAATTTATTTCATAATAATCCCCTTGCTGATGCTTGGGGGGATAGCTTTATGTAAAAACATAAAGCAAGTTAGAGCGGTTGCGGCAGTAGGAGGAGCACTCTTAATTTTGCTTTCGGCTTATCTTACTATCAATTTTCTTGAATTGCGTGCGGCAGGTAATAATGCCGAAATGCTCTTCATGGACTCATGGATGTGGTTTGAACCGTTAAATATTCATCTTGCAGTAGGCGTTGACGGTATTTCTGTCGTGATGCTAATTTTATCGTCAATCATTGTGTTTGCCGGAGTTTTTGCATCATGGAAAATAGACCCACTGCCAAAGGAGTATTTCTTATGGTTTTGCTTACTTTCTTTAGGAGTATTTGGATTCTTCATTTCAATAGACTTGTTCACAATGTTCATGTTCTATGAAGTAGCGTTAATCCCTATGTACCTTCTTATCGGAGTGTGGGGTAGTGGTAACAAGAACTATGCAGCAATGAAGTTAACACTGATGCTGATGGGTGGCTCGGCATTCCTTATGCTTGGCATTCTTGGTATATATTTCCATTCAGCACCAGATGGAGGAGTACTCACAATGAATATTCTCGAAATTGCTGCTAATGGCGCAATACCAGCGCAATGGCAATATTATCTATTCCCATTGACATTTGTCGGTTTTGGAGTGCTTGGAGCGATGTTCCCATTCCACACATGGTCGCCCGATGGTCACGCCTCAGCCCCTACGGCTGTCTCTATGTTACATGCTGGTGTACTAATGAAACTTGGAGGATATGGCTGTTTCCGTGTCGCAATATTTTTGATGCCACAAGCTGCAAATGAACTTGCTTGGATATTCCTTATTCTAACAGGTATCAGTGTAGTGTATGGCGCATTCAGCGCATGTGTACAGACCGACTTAAAGTATATAAATGCTTATTCATCTGTTAGCCACTGTGGACTTGTGCTTTTTGCAATCTTAATGCTTAACACAACGGCAATGACAGGAGCCATCATGCAGATGCTTTCTCACGGTCTTATGACGGCATTATTCTTTGCATTAATTGGTATGATATATGGTCGTACTCACACACGTGATATTCGCCAAATGGGAGGTTTAATGAAAATTATGCCATATCTATCGGTCTGTTACGTGATTGCAGGTCTTGCGTCTCTGGGACTTCCAGGATTGAGCGGATTTGTTGCCGAAATGACAATATTTGTAGGCTCATTTGAGCATGCCGATATGTTCCACCGAGTTCTCACAATCATGGCATGTTGCTCAATTGTGATAACAGCGGTATATATTTTGAGAGTTGTAGGGAAATTATTATTTGGTCCAGTTCAAGATGAGCATCATTCGAGCCTCACCGATGCCACTTGGTTTGAACGCTTATCAACGACATCGCTAATTATTGCAGTTGCTTGTATTGGTTGTTTCCCAAATTTCTTTAGCACAATGATTCGCGATAGCTTTGGTCCTATAATCGCAGCGTTGGGATAATAATTTAGTATTGAAATAATAAAAGATAAATAGAAAAAATGGATTATTCTCAATTTTTAATGATGCGTCAAGAATTAGGCTTATTAGTCGTATTCTTGTTAGTCTTCTTATTTGACACATTTATGCCAAAGAAGAGCCAATCGTATCTTCCCGTTGTAGCAAGCGTATTATTTGCGATATATACTTTCGTATGGTGTTTCTTTAGCTTTAGTTCGATAGGCGTTTCTTTTGAAGGAATGTTTGAAACAACTTTGGCTACCGAAACTATCAAAATGATTCTAAATTTTGGTGTGCTTATCGTCTTTGTCCAAGCAATAAAATGGGCAAACAGTGAATTTCAGACCATGCGTCGTGGCGAATTTTACGAATTACTGCTCATCACGCTTTTTGGAATGTACCTAATGATTTCGGCACGTCACTTCCTTATATTCGTTATAGGACTTGAAACAGCGTCACTTCCACTTGCTGCGCTTGTAGCATTTGATAAGAAACGTTATGAGTCGCACGAAGCAGCAGCAAAATATATGTTTACTGCAATATTTTCCTCAGCAATATTTATGATGGGACTATCATTTGTTTATGCACTTGGTGGGTCGCTATATTTTAGTGACATAGCATCAGCAATTTATGCCAACGAAAGTATGCTATTAATCCTCGCAGTTGCATTTGTAATTGCAGGTATTGGATTCAAGCTATCACTCGTGCCATTCCATTTATGGACAGCCGATGTATATCAAGGAGCGCCAACAGCTGTTACCTCTTATTTCTCCGTTATATCAAAAGGAGCAACAGCATTTGCATTTCTAATTGTCATGGCACAAGTATTTGGGAGCCTTTATTCTGAGGTGTGGGAATGGATGCTATATGGTTTAATTGTGCTTACAATCACTATTGGTAACCTTTTCGCAATACGCCAAAAGAACCTAAAGCGCTTCCTTGCATTTTCATCAATTTCTCAAGCAGGATATATAATGCTCGGAGTTATTGCAGGCAATACAATGGGAATAGCATCATTGCTATACTACATACTCGTATATATATTCTCAAACCTTGCAGCATTTGGTGTAATATCTGCTATTGAAAATCATTGCGACAAGGTTAGCATCGACGATTATAAAGGACTTTATAGAACAAATCCTAAATTATCAGTAGCCATGATGCTTGCAATGTTTTCACTTGCTGGTATCCCTCCATTTGCAGGATTTTTCAGTAAATTCTTTATATTCACAGCCGCAATACAACCTGGTAGCGTAGCATTATATGTGCTCGTATTGATAGCATTAATCAATACAATAGTATCACTTTATTACTATTTAATAGTAGTAAAAGCGATGTTTATCCATCAAGACGATTGTGTAGTACCAGCATTCAAAAGCGCCAGTTCTGAACGCCTTGCGCTCACATTCTGCGTGCTCGGCATCTTATTACTCGGTATCGTAAGCATGTTCTACACCTACTGTTACGAAATAGCAACGCAATCACAAATCTTCGCGTCCTTATAAGGAACTACTTTATAAAAAAGCATCGGTATTTGGATATATCCAAATACCGATGCTTTTTATTTGCTATTTGTCTCGTCCTGAAATAGGTTTAC
>JAVWYO010000143.1:0-4382 GCA_036661515.1 Muribaculaceae bacterium
ACGTGTTTTTCATGAGATTACTAATCGTAAAATAATTTTTAAATCATCTAATATCTTATAATTATGAGTTTAAACATTGTTGTTTTGGCAAAGCAAGTGCCTGACACTCGTAATGTTGGTAAAGATGCTATGAAGGAAGACGGTACCATTAACCGCAGCGCATTGCCTGCGATTTTCAATCCCGAAGACCTTAACGCATTAGAACAAGCGTTACAACTTAAAGACAAAAACCCAGGTGCTAAAGTAACATTACTTACAATGGGACCTCCACGTGCGTCTGAAGTTATTCGTGAAGGAATGTACCGCGGTGCTGATACTGGCATAGTTCTTACTGATAGAGCATTTGCTGGCGCCGATACATTGGCTACATCATATGCCTTAGCGGCTGCAGTTCGTCACATCAAAAATTATGACATAATTATTGGCGGTCGTCAAGCTATCGACGGCGATACAGCCCAAGTAGGTCCTCAAATTGCAGAGAAACTTGGATTGCCACAAGTAACGTATGCTGAAGAAATAATTAGCGTTAAGGATGGCAAAGCTATCATCAAACGTCGCCTTGAATCTGGCGTTGAAACAGTTGAAGCCCCACTTCCTCTCGTAATTACGGTAAATGGCACAGCCGATGCTTGTAGGCCTCGCAATGCTCGATTTATTCAAAAATTCAAATACGCAGTCACTCCAAGCGAAAAAGCTACGCTAAATGAAGAAATGACTAAAATCGTAGATAGTCGCCCATTCCTAAATCTATATGAATGGAGTGCTACCGAAGTTCAAGCCGAGCCATCTCAAATTGGACTTGCTGGGTCGCCTACAAAAGTAAAAAGTATTGAAAATGTAGTATTCCAAGCAAAGGAAAGCAAGCAGATTGAAGGTAAAGATGATGTAGAACTCGAAAATCTCATCAAAGAATTAATAATTAACCACACTATCGGCTAATCAACTCACACTCTAAACATTAAAAATTATGTCTGATAATAATAATTTAATAGTATATTGCGAATTTGATGATGGTAAAGTTGCCGATGTCAGCCTTGAACTATTGACAAAAGGGCGCTCTCTCGCTTCTCAACTTGGCGTAAAGCTCGAAGCTATTGTAATTGGTGACAAACTCGATACTATCGAAAATCAAATTCTGCCTTATGGCGTTGACACCATTTACAAAGTTGCTGATAATCGCCTTTATCCATATACTTCACTTCCTCATTCGGCTATCCTTATAAACCTATTTAAGGAAATTAAACCACAAATTTGTCTTATGGGAGCTTCAAGTATTGGTCGTGACCTTGGACCTCGCGTATCATCTTCTCTTCATAGTGGTCTTACTGCCGACTGCACATCTCTTGAAATAGGAAGTCACAAAGACATTAAGACTGGCACCGAATATGAGAACTTACTCCTACAAATTCGCCCTGCATTTGGTGGTAACATCGTTGCAACAATCGTGAACCCAGAGCATCGTCCTCAAATGGCTACAGTACGCGAAGGCGTTATGAAAAAAGAAATATTTGATAATAATCATAAAGGCAATATTACAAACCTTGATGTAGCAAAATATACAACAGCACAAGATTTTGTCGTAAAAATAATTGACCGACACATTGAAAAGTCTAAAGTTAACATCAAAGGTGCATCTATTATTGTTGCTGGTGGATACGGTGTTGGAAGCAAAGAAAACTTCAATCTCCTTTATGAATTTGCAAATACACTTGGAGCCGAAGTTGGGGCTTCTCGTGCTGCTGTCGATGCTGGATATGCCGAACATGAACGTCAAATTGGTCAAACTGGTGTAACAGTACGTCCAAAATTGTACATTGCTTGTGGTATTTCAGGACAAATACAGCACATTGCAGGAATGCAAGATAGTTCTATCATTATTTCTATTAATAATGACCCTAATGCACCAATCAATACCATTGCCGATTACGTTATTACTGGCAATATTGAAGATGTACTTCCTCGACTCATCAAATATTACAAAAAGAACTCTAAGTAAATCTATTATAATGGCTAATTTTTATAACGATAATAAAGACTTAAAGCATCATTTAACTCACCCATTGATGCAGAAAATAGTCGAATTAAAAGAACGCAACTTCACTGATGCCGAAAAATTCGATTACGCTCCACTTAATTTTCAAGACGCCATGGATTCTTATGAAAAGGTTCTTGAAATTGCTGGCGAAATTGCTGGCGAAATAGTTTCTCCTAACGCTGAAGATGTTGATCACGAAGGACCTCACGTAGTTGACGGCCACGTAGTATATGCTCAAGGCACTGAAAAGAACCTCGATGCCCTAATTAAAGCTGGGCTTATGGGTATTTCACTTCCTCGTCGTTACAATGGTCTTAACTTCTCTCTTGTACCTTATATTATGGCTGCCGACATGGTTAGTCGTGCCGATGCAAGTTTCGTAAACATCTGGGGACTTCAAGACTGCGCCGAAACAATATATGAATTTGCCGATGACGACCAACGTAGCCGATTCCTTCCTCGCGTGTGCGCTGGAGAAACAATGGCTATGGATCTTACCGAGCCCGATGCTGGTAGCGACCTTCAAGCTGTTATGCTTAAAGCCTCTTTCAACGAAGCCGATAACACTTGGAGACTTAATGGCGTGAAACGTTTCATCACTAATGGTGACGGACACATCGCTTTAGTTCTTGCTCGTTCTGAAGATGGAAGCAAAGATGGACGCGGACTTTCTATGTTCATTTATGATAAAAACGATGGAGGCGTTATCGTTCGTCGCATTGAAAACAAAATGGGTATTAAAGGCTCTCCTACTTGTGAACTCGTTTTCAAAAACGCTAAAGCTGAACTTTGCGGTTCTCGTAAACTTGGACTTATTAAGTACGTAATGGCTCTTATGAATGGCGCTCGACTTGGTATCGCTGCTCAATCAGTTGGCGTAAGCGAAGCTGCTTATCGCGAAGCTCTATCTTATGCTAACGACCGTCGTCAATTTGGAAAAACAATCATCGAATTTCCTGCTGTATTTGAAATGCTTTCAATAATGAAAGCAAAACTCGACGCATCTCGTTCGTTGCTTTATGAAACTACACGTTTCGTTGACATATACAAGACCTACGAAGACATTGCTCGCGAACGCACTCTCACACCCGAAGAACGTGCTGAGATGAAAACATATCAACGTCTTGCCGACGCTTTCACGCCAATGGTTAAAGGAATGGGCAGTGAATATTGTAATCAAAACGCCTATGACTCTATCCAGATTCATGGTGGCTCTGGATTTATGAAGGATTACGCTTGCGAACGCATTTATCGCGACGCTCGTATCACATCAATATATGAAGGAACAACTCAATTACAAGTCGTTGCAGCAATAAGACACGTCACCACAGGCTCTTATCTTGCTAAAATTGAAGAATATCAAAAAATTGAAGTAGCTCATGAACTTCAACCTATTAAAGAAAAGCTTATTGCAATGACTGCAATATATGCCGAAGCTGTTAAAATTGTTACAACCAATAACAGCACTGAATATGTTGATTTCCACGCACGTCGATTAGTCGAAATGGCAGCACACATAATTATGGGATATTTATTACTTGAAGATGCCACACGTAATGCCGATTTTGTTAAATCAGCTAACGTATATACTCGTTATGGCGAAGCTGAGGTTTCTCGTAATGCAACATTTATCAAGAACTTCACAACTGGAGAAATAGAAGAATATCGAAACAATTAATTAAGCACACATAACAATTTCATAAGGGTTGCCATTCGTTTGGCAACCCTTTTTCTGTAGGTTCAAAACGAAGTGCAATTTAGCGGTAAGTGAGCGTAAGTCAACAAGCAAAGCAAAATTAAAAGATATTATTGTCGGAAAAGATTGCACTAATTTATAAAATTATATAAATTTGTATATTGTAGCTGAATCGCATGTCTTTCAGCCTCTAAATATTATTAACATAAAACATTTCGAAATGGGGAAAAAATTATCTCTTTTATTATTATTATTTATGGTCACATGTTATGGCCACGCACAAGAATCATTTTTTACAGGATTTGTCGGATCTACTATAGGTGATAGAGACGATATCACTCCCGTTGGATGGTCAATAACATCTTCTGGTTCGTCGCTCAATACCATAGTCTACCAAACTGCGTCACCATCTTTGAGATTGGAAACTGGTGCTTCTTTAATTACATCACAATATAACTATATTTCATCTCTAACGTTTTATGCCTCAGCTTCTACTCCTACGACTTTAGAAATTTATTATCGCATTGATAAAAGGGAAAAATGGGATATAGTCACAACAGAATCCGAATTTAAGGGCTGTGAAAAAAAGAAGATGGAACTACGTACGATTGATGTATCAAAATTGCGTGGACTGAAGGGAGTTCAATTAAA
>JAVWYO010000144.1:0-4311 GCA_036661515.1 Muribaculaceae bacterium
TAATATTTGTTTAACGATTGTGGTGGCTTTTTCTTTAGGATTTTATGTTTGATTCTTTTTCGTTTTTACATGTATTTTTCTCTTTTATCGGGAATTTATATATAATAATTAGGTTACGGATTAAAAACACAGAAAAATGATTGTGAGATTTTCAAATCATAAGTATATTTGAACTCAAATACAAATAATTATTAAATGAAACAATTAATCTTATCATTGTGCTTAATATTTGCATGTTCTTTTACAGGCATTAGCGCAGAATCGGTAAAGAGCCAAGACCAATTACGTCTAAAGTCGGGGGAGGTTATTAATGGTAACATTATTAGTCGCAACGATAATGAAGTAACAATTCTGAACAGTTCTGACGGAATACAATATTTCTATTCAGCAGGTGATATTGCTTATATTACGCATGCAAAGCCAGAAAAGAAATACAATACACGTAAGTTCCGTGGCATGATTGATTTTGGATATGGTATTGGCATTGGTTCGCCACGTGATAATATTTTTATGATTGAAACCTCTTTTGGCTATCAGTTTAATAAGTATCTTTATCTTGGTGGTGGTATTGCCTTGAATTTCCACAAAGCAATATTGGATTCATATCCATTGCGTCAGGACTTGGGAACAGACAGCAAGGTGCGTAATGACCCCAACTGGAATTTTCCTTTCGTCCCTCTATATGTTAATCTACGTTCTCAACTTTATGATAGCAACCGATTTACTCCTTTTGTGGATTTAAAGATTGGAGCATCTGTTATTAATTATATGGGGTTTTATTTTTCTCCATCAATAGGTATTCACATACCTACTACGTCATTTCTTTCGCTTAATGTTATGATAGGATACACATTGCAACAAGGGGAATATAAGCTATGGACACGAGGTGAAACTCCAGGTGCAATACCTGATGATGGCGGTAGTGCATATTTGAAGAAGAATAAAATGCTTTCGGCTGTAAACTTCCGTATTGGGGTTGAATTTTAATCTTTCTTTTTTGGAGGGTAGTCGATGGTGTAATGTAAACCTCTTGACTCTTTACGTTCTATTGCTTGTCGCATGATGAGGTAGCCGACGTTAATAATATTTCTTAGTTCGCAAATGTCTTTTGAGGCTTTGCTGCGCTTAAATAGTTTTTCGGTTTCCTCATAAAGTATGTCTAATCGGTTCCAAGCGCGAGTTAAACGTAAATCGCTACGCACAATTCCTACGTATGCGCTCATTATCTGTCCCACTTCTTTTATACTTTGAGTGATAAGAATCATCTCTTCTGGGTGTTGTGTGCCTTCGTCATTCCATGTTGGAATATCTTCTCTATAAGTATAGGCATGCAGATGTTGCATGCTATGGCGAGCTGCCGCATCGGCATATACGACTGCTTCTATAAGAGAATTAGAGGCGAGTCTATTTCCTCCATGCAATCCTGTGCAAGAACATTCTCCGACAGCATATAGCCTATTTATAGATGAACAGGCATTTGTGTCGACTTTAATTCCTCCGCATAGATAGTGAGCTGCTGGTGCTACAGGAATGAAGTCTTTTGTAATATCGATTCCTAAACTTAGACACTTCTTATATATATTTGGGAAATGTTTCTTGGTTTCTTCGGCATCTTTGTGTGTAACATCGAGGAAGACGCAATCATCACCGCGCATCTTCATCTCATTATCGATAGCGCGTGCAACAATATCACGAGGGGCGAGTGACAGACGCTTATCGTACTTCTGCATGAACTCTTTTCCATCTTTTGTTTTTAACACGGCTCCATAGCCTCTCATTGCTTCAGTGATTAGGAATGATGGACGGTCGCCGGGGTGATATAATGCTGTGGGGTGAAATTGTACAAATTCCATATCTTTCACAGTACCCTTTGCTCGATAAACCATTGCAATACCATCGCCCGTTGCAACGAGTGGATTTGTCGTTGTGTGATAGACGGCTCCTATTCCACCCGAAGCCATCAAAGTGACTTTTGATAAAAATGTATCGACCTCGCCAGTGGTAATATTTAGAATATATGCACCGTAGCAACATATATCTTCCGTTTGGCGTGTAACAATCTTTCCGAGGTGATGCTGAGTGAGAATTTCAACAGCAAATCGACTCTCATAAACATCGATATTATCGTGCTTTTTGACTGCTTCAATTAAGCTATCTTGTATTTCGGCACCCGTGTTATCTTGATGATGAAGGATGCGAAATTCGGAGTGTCCGCCTTCGCGATGTAGATCAAAATCGCCTTTTTCATTTTTATCGAAATCTACCCCCCAGTTTATTAATTCATTAATTTGTGATGGAGCATCACGCACAACTTTCTCAACAGCATCACGATCGCTTAACCAATCGCCTGCAATCATAGTATCTTCGATGTGTTTATCAAAATTATCAACTAAATTATTGGTCACCGACGCGACACCTCCTTGAGCCAAAAAAGTATTTGCCTCTTCAAGAGAGGTTTTACAAATTAAAGCTACTCGGCCGCTTTTAGCCACTTTAAGAGCAAAGCTCATTCCTGCGATGCCCGAACCAATAACAAGATAGTCGTACTTATAAACCATAATCTTCTATGTTTATGTGTGGAGAAGAGAATTTCGGCAAACTTACATAAAAATCATGAAATATCGATACCTTTTTTACACTTCTTAGTTGAAAGTCGTTAAACATGTCCATAAATCAAAAATAATTGGTATATTTGATACATTAATATTATTATTTATGAGAATTGCTTTTGATGGAAAAAGAGCCGTTTTTAATAATACGGGGCTTGGAAATTATAGTAGACTAATTATTGATGCGTTATCAGATGTTTATCCAGATAACGAATATTTTATATATACGCCTAAGGTTAAATTTAATGATAGGCTTACTTCAATTTTAATAAAAGAGAATGTGTATCTCGTTACCCCTGCCGTTGCTTTCGATAAGGTCTTTAACGCTATGTGGAGAATTTGCGGTATTACGAGAGATTTACGGGCAGATAATGTTGCTCTATTTCACGGACTTAGCAACGAGTTACCGATAAATATTACCAAATTAAAAATTCCCACAATAGTTACAATTCACGACCTTATATTTCTACGCTATCCTGAATACTACAAGAATTTTGATCGCGCGGTATATAACCATAAGTTTCGTCTTGCTTGTGAAAATGCTACACGCATTATAGCGATAAGTGAATGTACAAAACGAGATATAATATATTATTATGATATTTCGCCAGATAAAATTGATGTGGTCTATCAAGGTTGTGACCCAATTTTCAAAAAAAATTGGAGCGAAAAAGAACTATGCTCAGTAAAAGAAAAATTTGAGCTACCCGATAATTTTATTCTTAATGTTGGCACCATTGAATCGCGTAAAAATGTGCTACAAGCGATAAAAAGCATCACTCTACTTCCAAATGATATTCATGCAGTAATAGTAGGACGTGCCACACCGTATATTGAAGAACTTAATAAATTCATTACAGAAAAGGGATTGAGCGACAGAGTCCATTTTTATCATAATGTGCCATTTGGCGAACTGCCAGCATTCTATAAGTTAGCAAAAGTATTTGTGTATCCATCGCGCTTTGAGGGATTTGGCATTCCGATTCTTGAAGCGCTATCATGTGGCACACCCGTAATAGGAGCCACAGGTTCGTGCCTTGAGGAGGCAGGTGGAGAAGGCTCGATTTATGTTAATCCCGATGATTATGAAGCAATGGCGCATGCAATCGATATGATATTGAATGATAGCCGAAAGCGAAATACTATGATAAAATCGGGGTTAAAATATGCCTCATATTTCAACAAAACAGCGATAGCAAGCGGAATCGCATCGGTATATAATAAAGCATTAGAATTTAAAAAATGAAACAGGAAATAGACATTGAACAACGAGCTGCTCAAGGAGTAGAATTTTTTAAAAAAGGATATAATTGCGCACAATCAGTAGTATTGACATTTGCAGATATTTATGGACTCTCTGAAGATTTAGCACTTCGCATATCGGCATCATTTGGTGGTGGCATTGGGCGTATGCGGCTCACGTGTGGCGCAGCCAGCGGAATGTTTATTCTCGCAGGGCTCGAAAATGGTACAGTCATCGCAGGCGATACACTGGGACGAGGAGCAAACTATCAACTCGTGCAAAATCTCGCTCATGAATTTGAAAAACGAAATGGCTCATTAATATGTGCTACACTGCTCGGAATACGTAGTGGGAAAATTGAAACCGCAATGCCAAGCCAGCGCACCCTCGAATATTATAGCAATCGTCCCTGCTCAAAAATGGTAGAGGAGGCATGTCGCATATATGCAGAGCATCTTA
>JAVWYO010000145.1:0-4256 GCA_036661515.1 Muribaculaceae bacterium
ATTTGACATAAACTTAAATGTATGACCCGTTGTAGTTGATTCTACCTTCAAATCGTAAGCATAAATACCTTTAACGACAGGTTGTGTTGCAGATGTAATATATTTATTTATTACATTACCATTAGTAAGATATAGACTTATATTTGCATTATCAACGATTGCACCAGCAATAGGATATGAAGCATCGGCAGCTTCGACAGTCGCATTTTTAAGAACAATTGTTTTTGCTTTATTAAGACCATCTGTTATATCAAATAGTTTAATGCCGACTACCTTATTTGTTTTATCAATTTGAGGGACAGTCATCAAAGAATGCTTAGCATATTTAAAGAAACTTGCACCAACATCTTCAATTTGAAGGTCGTCGTTTTCCCATGCGCCTAATTCGGTCATCGCTGAAGCATCAGCAGGATTTAACGTATATTCAATAGGTTTGGTTAACGAGCCATTAATTATAATATTATCCTTATCTCGTGGTGAGATAGAAATATTAAAATCTTCACCCCATTGTGTAGATAGATATTTAGCGGAGTTTTGATTTCTAACATCAGTCGTCTGTACACCATTTTCGACATTAAATATAATGAAACGTGCTTGGCGTGATGCGCCTGTTGTTACAGCAGTAGTTATAACTTTACAGTTATTTGTATCACCAGTTACTGCAAGAACTCTACCTGTATTTGCATCAAAAAAGTTACCGCTTTTTTGAGATGTAAACCATTCCTTAGGAGCTTCATCTAAATTATCCCATTTGTAGGTGCGGAATGTACCTACTGGGGCAAATTGAGTATTTTCCATGTTACAACCAATCAACACGTTATCGGCAGTAAATGCAATATCAGATATGGCATATTCTGCACCTTGTGTTCCTGTCGTATTAAGCGTCTTTATTACAGCTTGAGTTTCGGGATTGATAACATAAATAAATGGAGCTTTTGCTTCATCAACAGCAAGCACATAAAGATTGTTATTGCGAAGAATAGAACGACGGATAGTTTTACCAGCGAGTACTTCAACAGCTTTTTTGTCAATAGTTTTCTCCATTACATATTCGCTTGCTGGAAGTAAATATCCATCTTGCTTAGGATCGGGATAATTTTCATAAATTACTGCTGGAGGAATTGGAGGAACATAAGTTGAAGATTCAAGGAATCCTTTTACATAAGTTGTCTCATTTGCCTTAACTGTAAATTTTGTTTTATATTCATCTAAAGCGGGTTTGTAGCCTTCACATGAATAATCAACTGAATATTCACCAGGTTGAAGGTTCTCAAAGACAAAAACTCCGTTGTAGTTATTGTCAACAGTATATTCACTCACTTTTGTTGTCCCTTTAAAAAGAGTGACTTTTGCACCATTGAGAGGGAGCCATTGGTCTTCTGTGCCTACTGAATATTTATAAAGTTTGTTTACAATCTTCTCATGAAGATCTTTAATTGTACCCATAACATAACCAACTTTTTCACCAGTAGAGCCAAAATAAGAAGCAATACCGCGAGCATATCTCACACCCTCTTGGTGGCAATAGTCTTGGTTAAGAGCTCTATGGCGAGCAGGCTGATATGTGTGGAAATATCCTTCAGAAAGAAATCCAGGACAACCGTGTTTTAAAACGCCAAGGTATCCATTGTATGTTTTACCACTTACAGGATCAGTACGCCCTTCTTCGCTACCATAGAAAGACACATCACCTCGAAGATTAGTAGATGTGGCATAATTCGACATCGGATCTATTTCGTTAGATTTCAAATAAGGCCATGCCTTTTCTGCCATATCATAACTTCCAGCTTGATACTCACTGCCTTTACCATCTTTACCACGGTAAATGAATAGCGGATAATTAGTACTTGTGCCTTCAGAGGCAGCATTAGAGTGAACCGATAGGAAGTAGTCCATGTTATTGGCTTCAACTTCTTCACATATCTCTGATAAACTACGATTAAATTTAGATGCATCTGCTGCACCTTTTACATAAGGAAATGGGCCATTCTTTACGCGAGAATACATGATATTTTCATGTTTAACACCCATTTTTTCAAGAGTATTACCAGCTTTAAGTACCTTCCACAGATTTGTATTAGATTCATAGAATCCACAAGTATCAGGCATTCCACTTTCTAACGCAGGATATGGTATAGTTGCCATAGGGCGATCGTTTGGACCCCAGCTACCATGACCTGGATTTAAATATATTCTTGCTTCATCAAGATTTTTTGCGCCAAGGCTACCAGCAGCCATGACCAAAGCTAATGCTGAAATAATTATTTTTTTCATGGCCATTATTTTTTGACGTTTATATTAATAATATAAGCTTTTCCATCAACAGTAGTGAAAGAAATCTTATCACCTTGAGCTGAAGCTGTGGGATACATAGCTATAACCGAAGAGTCGGTAAGTGTCTGACGTGTATTACCGTCAATTGAAACTGCAATGATAGAAGATTTAACCGTATCATATTCGCCATTTACATCTTCCATACCTATAATGGTTTCTGAATTATACCATTTAGGAGCACGTACAATGCCTAATGATGTGATATTACTTCCGTCGATGTTGCACACGAATGCGCCAACTCCAGTAACATAATAAAGAACCCGTGTACCGTCGGGAGACACTGAAGGCCAAATGTAACGTACCTCATTACCATTTGGTGAAAATGTTCGTGTCTTACTGCCTTTGGTAATCATTAGTTGACCATTTTTAATTGACATAACAGGAGTAGAAATCACTTTTCTCCCTGAGAATGATTTAGTCGATAATTTACCGTTTTTTACAGCATAAATAGCACCATTCTTGGTAGCTACACCTTGTAAATCGCGCGTAGCTTCAACGATAGTTGCTACTGCACCGTCAGAAAGAGTTGCCGATTTTAAGGCAGTCTTTTTCAAGTGGTCTTTAGTGAACGATGTTTCGCGATAGATGACTGTGTTGCCGTCTTCGAGGATTTTTACATCATAACCAGCTCCTTGAGCTGATGTGATTGTTGAAATCTTACCTGATGTAAGATCATACTTGTGCAATCCGTTTCTTCCAAAGTCGGTTACTAATAAGTAATCGCCATTTGGGCTCATTGTGGAGTATCCAGTGTTTACACTTGTAGGGATATTGACTTCATTAATAGAAGTTACATCGATAATTTGTGCAAACCCCACAGAACTGAAACAGATGGCAAATGCGAGCAGTACTTTTTTCATACTTGTCGGAGATTTGAATTAGTTATTTAGGTTAATTAAAACGCATTTTTCAATTTTGAATAAAAGTGAAAGATGCGTTCGTAAAAGTATGAAAAATTAGTGCATAAATCAAAAATAAAGATAACAAAATATGTAATAATTCATAATTTAAGAATAAAAAAACTGTCTAACTTTTGATGGTTAGACAGTTTATCTTTTTATGTATAGTCCTTAACCTTAACGGTTATTTAGGACTATTCATATGCAAATAATTCTTGATTATTCAGCGCTTTCGGTAGCAGGTGCTTCAGGTGTAGCAGGTGCCTCAGCAGCAGCTTTTGCAGCTATAGCCTCAGCAGTAGCTTGAGCTATTTCAGCTTTTTTCTTTGCTATTTCTTCTGCTTTTGCATTTTTAGATGCTGTTTCTGCTTCAAAACGTGCTTTAGCATCAGATGATTTAGCTTCATTTAACTTAGCTTTAGTTGCGTCAACCAAAGCATTTTTTTGTTGTTTCCAAGCTTCAAAACGACGTTGTGCTTCTTCTTCGTTAAAAGCACCTTTTTTGATACCACCTTGAAGGTGTTTCATCATCATAACACCTTCTTTTGAAAGGATATTACGAACGGTGTCGGTAGGTTGTGCTCCAACATTCACCCAATACAAAGCTCTCTCGAAATCTAAACTTATTGTAGCAGGATTAGTGTTCGGGTTATATGAACCTATCCTTTCAATAAATTTACCATCTCGTGGTGCCCTGCTATCAGCGATTACAATTGGATAAAACGCATAGTCCTTACGGCCATGACGTTGTAATCTGATCTTTGTTGCCATTTACTGTTTGTTTAAATTTGTTTGTATTTAGTTTAGCGTGTGCAAAGTTACGATAACTCTTTGATATACACAATCTATTATTGAATATATTTACTAAGTTTTACACTCGTAGATAAAAATAATTTGTTAAATAATTGATTATTCGTTTGGTAGGGCGAAAAAAGTTTGACCTCTTCATCGAACAGTAAATAATAAAATAATTTTTTTAAGGACAATTTGCTTATGATAAAATGAAAAGAGGATATGTTTTGT
>JAVWYO010000146.1:0-4248 GCA_036661515.1 Muribaculaceae bacterium
TCTAAACACAAAATCAACACTGCTGAAATAAACGATAAGTTTGGCAAAGGTGAGGTGTTTGAGATTGTCTTCTCAAGTGATTCTCTACCCACACTTACTCACCGTTTCTTTATTTATCCCGAAAGAGACTATCTTCTTGCAGAGTGCGTTATTGAAAATGATACATTAATTGCTTCTAACTATATTGCTCCTATAAATATGGATACGATGCCTCTTGGACTAAATGCAAATGCAGATGGCCGAGCATTGTTTATCCCCTTCGATAATGATAAATGGGTAAGATACCAGTCACGTCCGCTAAATGGAAAAGGGTTTAATAGCTATGAAGTATCGGCTCTTTTTAACAATGACAGTAGAAATGGGATTGTCGTTGGTTCGGTAGAACACGACACTTGGAAAACGGCTATTACATTAGGTGAAAAAGATTGTTGCAGATTGACTTGTTTTGGTGGCGTGGCTGATGATTTTACTCGCGATGTTCGTCCTCACGGAGCGATTAAAGGTAATGCGTTGAAATCTCCTAAGATTCTTCTTGGAAGTTTTGCCGATTGGCGTGAAGGGATGGAGGAATATGCAAAAGCTAATGCTATTGTTACACCTAGTAGAAAATGGGATAAAGCAATGCCAATAGGATGGAATAGTTGGGGCGTGCTTCAATTTAATCTTACCTATGACAAAGCAATAGAAGTGAGCGACTATGTTGCAAAAAATCTTCAATCAAAAAATTTCATTAATCAAGATAATACTCTTTATATCGGACTCGACTCTGGTTGGGGTGGCTTTAGCGAAGCTCAACTAAAAGCTTTTGTTGATAAATGTAAAGCAAATGGGCAGAAAGCGGGTATATATTGGACTCCATTTACCGATTGGGGTAAGCAAGCTGATAAGGTATTTGAGGCTGCTCCTGAGTATAAATATAAAGACATATATCTTTATGCAAATGGAATGCCACAAGAGTTAGATGGCGCATGGGCACTCGACCCGACCCACCCAGCAGTTGAAAAAGCAATGAAGCAAACATCAGAATTGTTCCGTAGAGCAGGGTTTGAATATGTGAAAATGGACTTTATGACACACGGCGCAATGGAAGCTGACAAATGGTATAATAAAGATGTTACTACTGGTATTCGGGGGTATAACTATGGCATGCAACTATTGGATAAATACTTTGCCGATATGTACATAAATATCTCTATCTCTCCCGTTTTTCCTGCACAGTATGCTAACTCACGTCGCATTGCTTGTGATGCTTGGAATAAAATCAAAGATACTGAGTATACTTTAAATGCTGTCTCTTATGGCTGGTGGCAAAAATATATCTATAACTTCAATGATGCCGACCATGTAGTATTAGCTGGCGCTTCCGAAGGCGAAAATCGTGCACGTGTTACTTCAAGTGTTATTACAGGAATATATATCGCAGGCGATGATTATAGTGTAGCTGGTTCAAAAGAAGGAAAAGAGCGCTCAATAAAATTTTTAACAAATATTGATATAAATGCTTTGGCAAATGGTGATACATTTGCACCCTTAGAAGGAAATAATGAAACATCTGAGAATATGTTTTTTCGTAAAAACAGTGATGGTTCGGTTCATATTGCAATATTTAATTATTCTACTACCGAAAAACTATCCAAAACAATTCCAATAAATCGATTGGGATTAGATACAAACAAAGAATACTCGTTACGTGAGTTGTGGAGTGGAGAAAACAGAAAGATTAAAGAAAATCTAACAGTTAATCTTCTTGCTGCAGATGTGCAAGTATATGAAATCAAATAGCCTTATAATTATATAACTCTAAACAAACCTTATTAAACAAAGTTTTTAACAATTTCATGAATACTATTATGAATAAAGCTAATTTAATTGCTATTATTTTGTCGCTATTTTGCTGTACTGTAATGGTTGCACAAAATGTGACAGTGAGAGGTAAAGTCGTTGATAACACAAAGCAACCTATTATTGGTGCCAGCGTTATCGTAAAAGGAACCTCTCTTGGTCAGATTACTGACATTGACGGAAAATTTGCTATAAAAGCAGCCGTTGACGATGTGATTAAAATTTCTTTCATTGGGTATGACCCGAAAGAAGCTAAAGTAAAGCCTGGAGAAAATCTAACTATCGTCTTAGAACAAGCGAATCAATTCCTTGACGAAGTGATAGTTGTTGGTGTCTCTATGAAGAAAAGTGACTTGACAGGTGCTGTGGCTAATGTGTCGTCAGAAGTTCTTACGCAACGACCAGTTACCACAATCAACGAAGCCCTTCAAGGACGTGTTGCTGGGGTAAGAATTACCCAAACAGCAAAGCCTGGCGATGATCCCACGATTAGAATTCGTGGTACTAACACTATCAACTCAGGAGCCGATCCTATCTATGTCGTTGACGGTACTGTTATGACAAATAATCTGTCGGCATTTAGTTCTATCAACCTTAATGACGTAGAATCTGTACAAGTGCTAAAAGATGCTTCGGCAACTGCCCTTTATGGTTCTCGTGGTGCAAATGGAGTTGTCCTTATTACTACTAAGAAAGGTAAATTAGGCGAAGGTGAGGTTTCATTTGATGGTTGGTTTGGATTTACATCGATTACCGATCGCCCAAAAACGATGGATGCTCAGCAACTTGCAGCTTATCGTACTGAAGCCTTTGCAAATGGATATATGTATAATAATCCAACTGCTAACCGTAAAGAGTATATCGATAACGTCTTGATGAAAACCAACATTGCATTCTCTAAACAAGAATTTGAAACTATGAAGAATGGAAGAAGCTACGACTGGCTTGATCAAGTTCTTCGCACAGGTAACTCACAAAATTATAATTTATCTTTTTCCAAAGCCACCGAGAAAACAAATTTCTACGCGAGTTTAGGGTATTCAAGCGTTAAGGGACTTGTAGAAGGAACAGATCAAAATAAATATTTTGGGCGTTTAAATGCTTCTACGGATATTAATAAATGGATAAAAGTTGGTGCTACTGCATCATTTACTCGCAACGAAGACACTCTTCCAAGTGATGATGTATATAACAAGTCATTGAGTGCCAATCCATTACTCAACTACACGCCTTACAAAGACCCATTAACAAAGTATAATCCTGAGAATATGGTAATTTACTATCGCATGAAGAGTGAAGCAAATAATAACGATTACAACCCATTCAACTCAATGGATATAAATCGCAAAAGAGATCGTAATTATTTCCAATCGACAGCTTATCTTAATATAAACCCTCTTGAAGGGCTTAATTTCCGCTCTTCATTTGCTCTTGACTATGCCACACAAACTTGGAGTGAGTACACACCAAGTAACATTCAAGAGGCAATTCGCCAAAGTGCTGGCGATAGCCGTGCAAAACAAGAAAAATGGTCGTCAATTGACTACCAATGGGATAATACCGTAAGCTACGAACGCACATTCAACAATCTACACCGCATATATGCTATGGCAGGTACATCTACCGTTTTTCATAGTCAAGACTATCTAATGGCTGAAGGCGAACGCTTTGCAAGTGACGATCTTTTATGGAACAATCTTGGAGGTTCAGCAGCGTTAGAGAAACGTAAAATTGGTACCGATATTCGCAAAAGTGCATTAGTGTCATTCTTAGCTCGTGGTAACTACAGTTATGATAACCGTTATTTTGTTACAGCAACAGTCCGTTATGATGGTTCTTCTCGATTTGCGAAAGGATACAAATGGGGGGTTCTCCCTTCGGCATCTCTTGGCTGGGACATTACAAAAGAGCATTTTATGGAGGATCAAAACATATTTGACCTAATAAAATTACGTGCAGGATATGGTATTGTAGGTAATCAAGATATTGAAAGCTATGCTTATCAGACACTTTATTACCCTAATTCAAAAGATGGAATTCCTTCATACGCTTCAAGTGGACTTCGTGGTACTCCAGAATTAACTTGGGAAAAACAAAAACAGACAAATATCGGTCTTGACCTTACATTCCTAAATCAAAGATTAAAAATGAGCATTGATGGGTTCTTTATTCTTAACGAGAATTTGCTCATGAAGCACGCTCTTCCTTCCACATCGGGCTATTCTGAAACTTGGGAAAATATTGGTTCAGTACAAAACAATGGTGTTGAAGTGTCAATTGATGCTAATATTATTCAAACTCGTGACTGGAATTGGAACTTTAGCGCTTCTATTTCACATGATAAAAATAGCGTAAAGGAACTTTATAGAGGCGTTGACAAGATTCTTAATGGCGATTACAGAGACG
>JAVWYO010000147.1:0-4134 GCA_036661515.1 Muribaculaceae bacterium
ATTTATTATCAATACTTTGCCCAATCAGTATTTGCCATATTTCCAGATGAAAGGAATTCCTCATGAAAAGCAAACGCAGCTTTTAGCGTGTGAGGCGTTTGTCCGCCTTTTGAAATCTTCAAATAATCCCAAAGTAATTGTTTATACATTGGGTGCACACAATTCTCTATGATGGCCTCAGCACGTTGTACTGGATCTTTGCCTCGCATATCGGCAATACCTTGATCAGTAATAAGTACATTCACAGAATGCTCGGTGTGATCTAAGTGCGATACCATTGGCACAATATTACTAATTAATCCACCCTTTGTGATAGAAGGACAACTAAAAATTGAAAGATAAGCATTACGAGTAAAGTCACCCGAACCTCCAATACCGTTCATCATCTTTGTTCCAACGACATGAGTAGAATTTATATTACCAAATATATCAGCCTCAAGAGCTGTATTCATTGTGATAAGTCCAAGACGGCGCACAATTTCAGGATTATTTGATATTTCACCAGGACGTATCACAACCTTATCTCTGAAGAAATCTATATTATCAAAAAACTCTGTCATCTTCTCGTCGGAGAATGTCAATGAACAGGTGCTTGCAAATTTACATTTGCCCGATTCCATAAGTTTTACAACAGCATCTTGAACAACTTCGGTGTACATTTCAAATGCTGGAATATCTTTATTCTCTCCAAGTCCAAATAGCACAGCATTTGCAATATTTCCTACACCCGATTGCATTGGTAAGAAACTCTTAGGAATGCGTCCTGCCTTTAATTCACCAGTGAGGAATGCACACACATTAGCGCCAATCTGCATTGTTGTGTCATCGATAGGAGCAAATCCTTTAACGCCATCGGTCTGCGAAGTGCGAACAATACCAATAATCTTTGAAGGGTCAATCTTTATTGTAGTAGTTCCTATGCGGTCACTTGGCTTATATATTGGAATCTCACGACGATAAGGAGGGTCAAGAGGAACATACACATCATGAAGGCCATGAATCCCTTTAGGAGACTTATCATTTAGTTCTATAATGAACTTCTCGGCCATCACAGCTATTGTAGGAGCCATTCCCATACCAGTTCCAAGAACTATTTCTCCATTATCTGAAATTTCAGAAACTTCAAGGATACCAACATTTAGCTTACCAAAGAACCCATAACGCATATTTTGAGCGAGTTCTGAAAGGTGCATATCAAAATAATGGATTTCATGTGCATTTAAAGCCTTACGCATATCACCATTTGATTGATATGGCGTACGCATGTTGATTGCTTTTGCCCGAGCAAGTTCACCATCAATGAAATCATTTGTTGATGCGCCACTAAAAATGTTAATTTTAAATGGACGACCAGCTTCATGTTCTTTGCGAGCCTTGTCAGCAAGTGCAACTGGCACTACTTTTGGAGTTCCTGCTGCTGTAAAGCCAGAGAAACCCACATTGTCGCCATTATTAATATGTTCGGCTGCTTCTTGAGCCGAAATAAAAGGAATAGCCATTTTTGATTAAAATTTATAAGTTGTTGTTAGAATTTCGTTTTAAGGATTTCGGCAGTTATTATTGCCTTACGCCAATCGGCACTAATGGGAAGATCGGGGTGAGAATCGCCATATTCATATTCCTCAAGCGAAGATATGGGTTCAAAACTCGTACCCACCTCTTTGTTATATTCACTATCAGAAGTTGCATGATTAAAGCGTCCGTTTAGTTTTACCGGTGGTAGTCCCTTTTCAGGTTCATTCTGTGATAAATCCTCTTGGGTTATAGGTGACACTGATTTTTCAAAAGTTCCTTTTTGTGGAATCTTTTTTTTAGCGAACGAGCTAATCAGAATAACCGAGATAACGATAATATAGATAATAATCTCACTAAAATCCATTTGGCTTTGTATTTTTGTTCAAAATTAGGTATTTATCCCAACCTATACAAGTTTCTTTTACTTAAATTGGTTAATAAGCGAGAAAGACGGAAGCCAATCTTTTAGCCCCCGTCTTTCTCGCTTATTATAAATCAAATATGATTAAATTTTCACCTTAGTAACCGATACTTTTCCATTAACAATAGTTTTCACAATATAAATACCTTTTCCCCAATCCGAAACTGATATATTATCGGCCGAAGATGAAGAATGTATAAGTTGTCCTGATATGCTAAACACTTCGGTAGCAGTAAGCTCTCCGTTTGTCTTTATTTGCAACATTTCATTTGCAACTATTACCCTGCAATCGGTTTTACTCGTTTCGATTAATTCTGCGCCTGCACCTTGTCCATATTCAAATATAGGTGAAATAGCAAAAGATAAAAATTCATCACTGTTTTTTACCCACTCAACTTCGCCAGTTGGATTATTACCATCATCTAAGACTGATAGAAGATTATACACTGTTGATTTACCACCATCTGCGCGTTTAGGAGAGCAGTACATAGCGATAGCATCGGCATCAGTATCTGTCGATTTATTAGGAAATCCAACAATTGAAATAAAAAATTCATTTTCAATTGCTACTGGATTTGCAAAAGCAAAATTTGTAGCAAGATATTTCCCTTCTTCGTATTTTAGTTCTGATACTTTCATTTTAGAAGACGCTAAGATGTCTCCAGGAAGTCCTTTTATTGAAGATGTTACTGCTACTGTGATTTCGGCATCTGGAGATATCGTCTTTGTTGTAGCAAAGAATATATCTACCGAAGATATTTTTCCAGGAGCTGAAGGCTTTTGGAAATATTCACCAAATCCAGGCATGTCAAGCCAGTTTGTTCCACCATAATAACCATACCAAGATAAAGTGATAGGAGCTATCGAACTACTTTCACTCATCTCAATATTCCAAATATTCTGTTTCCCACCTACTTGTATTGCCTTTTCATATATATCGGTATCTGTTCCAGCGCTATTTGTTGCACGCATAGCAATGCTGTAAATGCCATCTTTATTATATGTAACCTTTGGACTTTGCTCTTCAGAGGTTGGACTACTACTACCCGGTAGTTGCCAATGCCATTCATTAGGATTCCCAAGAGACATATCAGTGTATGTTACCTCTACCCCTTTAGGAATAAAAGTAGCAACCCAAGGAGATAAATACCCCTCAGCAGGTAGCCCAATTATAGCCGTTGGAGCCATAGCTTTCACCGTTACAAATCCTTCACGCGTTACTGTATTAGGAGTTGTGCCATCAGTCACTTTAAGAGAAACGGCGTATGTGCCAGCTTTGCTATATTTTATCACTGGATTTTGTTCTATAGATGTTGTTACATCGGCTCCTAAAAAGCTCCATTCCCAAGAAGTGGGATTTCCTGTCGATAAATCAACAAAATGTACAGTTTCACCCTCTTTGATTTCTGCATGACTTTCGGCAGATGCATCGGGCTGAGTAATTACAAAGTCGTCTATAAGGACATCATCTCCTCCTCTTCCTTTATAAGAGAATGTAAATGATACTTTTTTATCTGCAAATTGAGATAAGTCTAAATTAAAAGGAATCCATTTAGGGCGCTCGTGTCCAGATCCCTGAGACCAAAGAAAAGCATCAAATAGGGTAGTTGCGGTACCATTTTCTTCTGTTACAATTATTTTTAAATTGGCATACATAATAAACACACCATCAAAACAAGCATAAAAAGAGCATTGAGCGCCTTGAGGGATAGCTATCTTTGGAGATGTAACCGATTCATCTTGAGCTGCAGAACTATTATCGTACCATATTGCGAGTGAATTTTTACTCGTCGGATTTATAACTGAAAATTCTGGAATACCATTTATTCTTGGCTTTACGTCAATGTGCCATGTCGCTGCTGCATTTGTAACTGTAGGTGTCCATTCAGCAAATTTAGTTTCGTCGTCGAACCCATTTCTATAAATTTCCTTAGCACATTCAGTAGCAGAGAACTTAGCCACTACTTGTGCCGAGATAGTATTAATACAAGCTATAAAAGCCGATACAAAAAGTAAAATTTTAATCATAATGTATTTTGTTTTAAATATATTCTAATAAATTGTAATTATACAGTCGGCAAAAGTAACAAATCATTATTAAACTATCAAATATATATAACATTATATTTTATTAACAGCTTTACGCAATGGGCTTTTTCTGATTTATGCGTGACGTGGACGATTAAAAAAAATATATA
>JAVWYO010000148.1:0-4112 GCA_036661515.1 Muribaculaceae bacterium
TATGGCTAATTAAATAAATTTTGTATTATCTATTGTTTATATAATAAATATATATATATTTGCAGGAGTAGATAAACATAATATGTTATAATACCGACTTGTATTTATCTATTTAGTGAAAATAAAATGTATATATGTTATTATTTTTTTAAAACTTTAAATTATGAAGAAACAATTACTAACTTTAGTTGTAATGGCATTAGCTATTACAGGTCTAACAGCACAAGCTGCTCCTACGAATAACAGTAGTTGGAAAGACCAAGCAGGTACAGCTGTAGTTGAGAAAAACAATGTGTTTGAGATTACTACTCCTTCGCAATTGGCATGGGTAGCTCAGCAAGTAAATGCAACGCCTTCTAATAGCTTTGCAGGAAAAACGGTGAAGTTGCTGAACGACATCGACTTAGGCGCTTATTTTTGGCAACCAATTGGTGGTGGTAATGCATCAGCAAAAGGAATTGCATTTCAAGGTACTTTTGATGGTAATAAAAAGGCCATTAAAGGACTATATATAGATTTAACGCCTCAAGGAAGTGGTGATGCTATTAAATTCGCAGGTTTATTTGGTAGTCTTGGCGCTACGGGTATCATAAAAGATTTAGGTATTGTCAGTGGTGAAGTTTCTGATCTCGGAATTGGTAGAGCTGCTTTTGCTGGTTGGAATGAAGGTCTTATCGAAAACTGCTATAACAATATTTCTGTAGGTGGAACATCTTATGTAGGTGGTATTGTTGGTGATAATTCAGGTACAATAAAGGCTTGCTATAATATGGGAACAATAGTTGCCATAGCTGGCGGTAGTGGTTACACTGGAGGAATTTCTGGTAATGGTAGAGCTGGCGAAATTATTGCATGCTATAATGCTGGAACTGTAAAATCTATGTCACCCGATGGTGTGTTACTTGGAGGTATTACTACTGCAATGAAATCAGCTGCTAAAGTAACTGGTTGCTATAATTATGGCTTAATTGCATTTAATCCTGCTGCTACTGCTCCTCAACCTGCTGGCGGATTAGTTGGAAACGCAGAAAAAGGCACAATCGCAGCTTCTTTCAGTGACAATGTAGCTGCTGGTGTAGCAGCTTTAGGTATAGGTGCAAATCCTGCTGCTCAAGATGTAGCAACAGATGTCCTTAAAAATGCAGAGACTCTTGCTGCTCTTAATACTGCTGCTGGCAATTTATTTAAGGCCGACGATGCAAATTTAAATGAAGGATATCCAGTTTTGGTAAACAACATTCCTGCTGCAACAAATCCTACTCCTTCTGCTATTAATGCAGTATGGGAAAATAGTCTTGCAGCAAGTAAATTACCTGCTTATTTTAATGATAATACACGTTGCTTAGCTTATGGAAATAATCACGTTTATGTAGTAGAAGGGAAGCTTCTTAAAGTTATTCATATTTTTGATGCTGCTACTGGAGCTGAAGTAGGAGTGTTAAATACTGATAAAGTTGAAACGACAGATGTAAAATTCCATTTACTTGACGTTGAAGTAAGTGCTGATGGTAAGATATTTGCAGCCAGTATGGCAATGTCAGCTGGACAAAAATTCAAAGTTTACATGTGGGCTAATGAAACAGCAGAAGCTGTAAAAGTACTTGAATTTGATTGTGCCGCTTCTCGTATTGGTGACTTATTCTCTGTAACTGGAGATTATTCTAAGGGCACTGCTAAAATTTATGCAGCTACATCAACCACTCCTTCTGTAATTAATGTATTCTCTATGAAAGATGGAGCATTTGATCCAATGCCTGCAATTGCAACTTCATTAACTTCTATTGGTGAGGCTGGTCAAGGTGTTCAAGTTTCTGTAGCAGCTAAAGCTGATGGTAGTATGTATTGGTGCGCTGCACAAAGACGTATTATGTACATTGATGCAAACGGAACAGTTAGTGAAAAAATATTTAAGATTGTAAATGGTAATAGAACAGATTTACATTGTGCTATTAAGTATATCGGCTATAATGAGGAATTTAACAAGGATATTCTTGCTGTATTTGAATATGATTATAATCCTAAAATAGCAGAAAATGCTGCAATTATTAGTACAACACCTGGTGATCTATCTACAGCAAAAGTTATAGGAAGAACTACAGCTTTAGGTACTGCTGGAAATGCAGGTGGAACAGGTGACGTTTCAGTTTCTTATGATGCAAATAATGATCCTACTATTTATGTACTTTCTACCAACAATGGTTTAGGTGCTTATAAAGTTCTTGGATTAAATCTTAAAAAAGAAATTTCTGGTGTTGAAGTTGCTCGCAATGAATCAGCAATTTCTTTCTTCCCTAACCCTGCTACCGACATGATTAACTTTACTCAAACTGCAGCTAAGGTTAGTGTATTCTCTATTGCAGGACAATTAGTAAAAGAAGAAACTAATGTTGATAACTTGAATGTTAATGGATTGAATGGTAATTACATCATGAAGATAACAGACCAAGATGGACTTGTAGCAATTAAACGATTGATAGTTAAATAGAAATAAAACAAATTAATAATGCAAATCAGTAGTTGACTGCTTAGCGGCAGAGGTAAATTCCAACTATTGATTTGCATTGTTGTTTATATATACTCCCCAGCATTATGAAGAAATTTTTAATATCTATTATTTCGATAATAGCAATGTGTGCAACACTATCGGCTCAAGATTGGCCTAATCTAAACCGATTTAGAGATGCAAATTCAAAACTGCCTCCACCAACGGCAACTGAAAATAGAGTAGTCTTTTTAGGAAACTCTATCTTCGAACAATGGAATATTGTGCAACATGAATTTTGGACAAGTTCGAGAATTTGTAGAGGCATAAGTGGACAAACGACGGGTCAGATGTTGATTCGCGTTAAACAAGATGTAGTTGACCTTCAGCCTAAAATAGTAGTTATTTTAGGAGGTACTAATGATATAGCAGGAAATCAAGGACCAGCATCTCTCAAAATGATACAAGATAACCTATCTTCGATAGCAGAAGTTGCCACTGCCAATAACATAAAAGTGATTATGTGTGCAGTGTTACCAACCTCGCAATATTGGTGGGCTCCAAATGTAAAACCTAAAACGAGTATTGTCATGTTGAACCAATGGATCGAAGGATATGCAAGATCAAAAGGATATGGTTTTGTTGATTATTATTCTCCCCTTGTTGATGAAAATCAAGGATTAAAGGCTTCTTACATGGGTATAAGAGTTGATGGTACTGGTCTGCCTGATACTGTACACCCAAATAAAAATGGCTATTTAGTAATGGGGCCTCCTACTGAAGCTGCTATAAATAAAATATTAAATGAAAGTGGAGTATCTACTGCAAAAACAGCTCCTAAGACTGTAGTCTATCCTAATCCTGTTGTAGATGGTGTTGCTTATGCTTTAGTGGAAAACGATGAGCAAAGCCCCGTATCGGTAAAAATTCACAGCTCAGATGGTAGATTGGTACGTACAAAGGCATTAGGCGTAGTTTCGGGTTCAGTACAACTTCCGATAGAGGAATTACTACCAGGAATGTATCTAATAAACATAGTTTGTGGAAATCGCATTGATACTGCAAAAATAACGATTAAATAAGACTTTGGTTTTCAGTATTTTCGATATACGTGTTGTGTCGCCTTTTTTTCAGCCCATTAGCAATCGGTAGTAATTAAATTGAAATTATTTGTGTCCGCTAAACTTTAAAAGGAGATAGCAAAACGTCTCCCTATTCTTGAATTGTTAACCGATCTTTCTGCACGGGGTGTAGAAGTTATTGTGTTCACGCGCCAACTTTCAGACAAGGATAGAATCTTATTTATTTAGCGGACAGCAATAATTGACAATATCTTGAATACGTGCTACACCTCCGATTTTGTGAATCAGATAATCGGTCGCGCTATTGTCACTGTGAGCAACCATATAAGTCATTACATTGGAAACTTAAACACGCTCTGCATTGGATACCGATCATTGCCATTTATGGATATGGTTTTGCCTGACTCGAAGTCAGTGCAAATCCCAGCTTCAAGTCTTTGCCGCTGATGATGTTCTCAATCTCTTTCTTAAGTTCTGCCATCTGCCCAAAACAAAGGTTAAGGTTACATAACAGTATAGATATAAATAGTAATATTCTCATTTTAATT
>JAVWYO010000149.1:0-3951 GCA_036661515.1 Muribaculaceae bacterium
AAATAATAAGGTATGGTATCCCCTTTAATTTTTAAAAAAGCTATTTTGCAATTATTGTTCACACCATCTAACCGAAATGTAGAATTTCTATTCACTTTACACTTATTTAAAAGGCAAAGCGATTTGTAATCTTTTTCGTAAGTATATAGGAATACCGAATCGGCATGCTTATGCCCCGTAATATCGCCAGTCACTTGATAGTTGTTAGATATATTTGTACAACCGCACGCAACAATAGCAATTAAAATTACTGAAGATATATATTTCATTTACGCTAATTCTTTACTTATTTTTGTGCAAAGATACACATTTGTATTATAATCTCTACTTTTTAATAGATACCGAAAAAAATATTAAATTCATAGGAAATATATAGTTCTTGATAATAAATTTAAACTTATTTTTGTGCGTAAATTTAATACACAAATATTATGCTTGATGCAATACTAAGATTTTCGATTAGAAAAAAACTATTCGTAGGACTAACGACACTTCTTTTATTGATTGGCGGTATTTATTCGATGTTGACACTTCCTATTGATGCAGTGCCAGACATAACCAACAACCAAGTTCAGATTGTAACAGTTTCTCCAACTCTTGCTCCTCAAGAGGTAGAACAGCTAATTACGATGCCCATTGAGATTTCAATGAGCAACATTATGAATGTTATTGAAATTCGTTCCGTTTCACGGTTTGGATTATCATTAGTAACAGTCGTTTTTAAAGAAGATGTCGCGACACTCGATGCACGTCAACTTATTAACGAACAAATTCAAATCGTTTCGGGTGAAATTCCGCCTGAATTAGGAACGCCTGAAATGATGCCTATAACTACAGGTCTTGGCGAGATATATCAATATATATTAAAGGTAGCTCCCGGATATGAGCATAAATATGATGCTATGGAATTGCGTACAATTCAAGATTGGATTGTAAAACGTCAACTTTCAGGCATTCCAGGCATAGTAGATATAAATAGCTTTGGTGGCTATTTAAAGCAATATGAAGTTGCTGTGGATCCCGATGCCCTTTATTCTTTAAATATTACTATTGGAGAAGTTTTTGAAGCTCTAAATCGTAACAATCAAAACACTGGAGGAAGTTATATTGAAAAAGTGAATAAGGCTTATTACATACGCTCCGAAGGTATGATTAATAAAATATCTGATATAGAGCAGATCGTTATTGCTAATCGCAATGGTATTCCAGTTCTTATAAGCAACATAGGAAAGGTGGGCTTTGGCGCACCTAAGCGTTTCGGAGCTATGACTATTGATGGAAAAGGAGAATGCGTTGGTGGCATCGCAATGATGTTGAAAGGGGCTAATGCCAATGTAGTCACTGGAGAACTTGAAAAGCGTGTAGAGAAGATACAAAAGTTATTACCTGAAGGGATAACCATAGAACCATATCTAAATCGTTCGGAACTTGTAAATAGAAATATATCAACCGTAGTATATAACCTTATCGAAGGTGCGTTAATCGTTTTCCTTGTACTTATAATATTCTTAGGAAATGTACGTGCAGGACTTATTGTAGCGTCAGTTATTCCACTGGCAATGCTATTTGCATTTATAATGATGCGCATTTTTAATGTTTCGGCTAATCTAATGAGCTTAGGTGCTATTGACTTTGGTATTGTAGTCGATGGTTCAATAGTGATTGTTGAAGGAATACTTGCTCACCTCTATGCCAAAAAGAATAGAGGAAAGACATATACAAAAGCTGAGCTTGAATCAAATGTTGAAACAGGAGCAATTGGGGTTGTACGTTCAGCAACATTTGCCGTATTTATTATTCTTATTGTATTCTTCCCTATATTGACACTTACAGGAATTGAAGGAAAATACTTTACACCAATGGCTAAAACGCTGGTATTTTGTATAATTGGAGCATTAATACTGTCGCTAACGTATGTACCTATGATGGCATCATTATTCCTAAAGGCAAAAGTTTCATCAAAACCTACCATAGCCGATAAATTCTTTGAAAAACTGAATGTTATATATCATAAATCTCTAAACTTCTGTTTACGCTTTAAGTGGAGTTCTGTGGCAGTAGCATTTGTTGCATTAGCTTGCTCACTGATGCTATTTACAAAACTTGGTGCGGAATTCATTCCCACCCTCGATGAAGGCGATTTTGCAATGCAAATGACCTTGCCAGCTGGAAGTTCTCTATCACAAAGTATAGCAATATCAGAACAAGCCGAAAAAGCATTAATGGATAAATTTCCTGAAATAAAGCACGTCGTATCTAAGATTGGAACAGCTGAAGTTCCTACCGATCCTATGGCGGTTGAAGATGCCGATGTAATGATTGTCATGAAACCATTTAAGGAATGGACAAGTGCAACCAGTCGTACTGAAATGGTTGAGAAAATGAAAAAAGCATTAGAACCCGTAACTGGAGCAGAATTTAATTTTAGCCAACCTATCCAATTACGTTTTAACGAATTAATGACAGGAGCAAAGGCCGATATAGCAATAAAATTATATGGTGAGGACACCCATGAACTATATTTAAAAGCAAAAGAAGCAGCTAAATATGTTGAGAATATCAATGGAGCCTCAGACGTAATTGTTGAACAAACTATGGGACTTCCTCAATTAGTAGTAAAATACAATAGAGAGAAAATTGCTCGATATGGTATTAATATAATGGAATTAAATACTATTATCAGAACCGCCTATGCGGGAGAAGCAACAGGTGTCGTTTTTGAAAATGAACGACGTTTTGACCTCGTTATAAGACTTGACCAGAATAAAGTTGCTGATTTAAATCTCGACAAATTATTTGTTAGAACAAACGAAGGAGTTCAATTACCAGTAAGTGAAATTGCGTCTATCGAACTAAATAATGGACCTCTACAAATCAATAGAGATGCAGCAAAGCGTCGTATCGTAATAGGCGTGAATGTTCGTAATGCCGATATTCAACAGGTTGTGAAAGATATACAGGCCACATTAGACTCTAACGTCCAACTTAAACCAGGATATTACTTTGAGTATGGTGGACAATTTGAGAACCTACAAAATGCAATTAATACGCTTTTAGTAGTTGTTCCCGTTGCATTGATGCTAATATTATTACTTTTATTCTTTGCCTTCAAGAGTGTAACATATTCCATTTTAGTGTTTTCATCTGTACCGTTATCACTAATTGGTGGTATTGTTGCGCTATGGTTACGAGGACTCCCTTTCAGTATTTCAGCGGGAGTTGGGTTCATTGCTTTATTTGGTGTAGCGGTGCTAAATGGTATATTAATGATTAATCATTTTAATGATATTAGGAAACAATCAAAGTACCCACTTTCAACTAATAGAGTAATTGCAAATGGCACTCCACATCTATTACGCCCTGTGTTTCTCACTGGACTTGTAGCATCTCTTGGATTTGTACCTATGGCAATTGCCACAAGTGCTGGTTCTGAGGTTCAACGACCACTTGCAACAGTTGTTATTGGTGGCTTAATCGTTTCAACAATTCTTACATTAATAATTATACCAGTGTTTTATAAAATAGTAAACAGTATAGCAATTACATCTAAAAGAGGCAAAAGATTTTTCTTCTTTAGCCTTGTGATTCTACTTTCTATTGCATCATCAAATACTTTTGCGCAAGAAAAAGTATCGCTCAATCAAGCCATAGAAATTGCTAAACAAAACAGTCCAAGACTAAAAACAACGTCAGCATCAATCCGACAAACTATTGCACAAAAAGGGGAAATAATGGAAATAGCGCCTACTGTTTTAAACTATAATTGGGGATTAAACAAAGTAGAAAATGGTAATCGAAATAGCGGTATTGAAATTACACAAGACTTTGGTTCATTACTAACTCCATATTACAAAAACTCTTTAGTCAAAAATAAAGTTACATCAGGTGAATTTCTAAAACTAATTATTGAAAAAGAGATTATAGCAGAGGTAAAAAGAGCTTGGGCATATT
>JAVWYO010000150.1:0-3930 GCA_036661515.1 Muribaculaceae bacterium
AATTAATAGACACCAAATATCCTTAACGAGGCTATCATCTTAATAATGATAGCCTCGTTCATTTTATGGGTTACTTTTGCCTGCGTTTTTGTAATATTCACAGAAATCACGAATACCACACTCTAAACAATTGGGCTTACGAGCCATACACACATAGCGACCATGTAGGATAAGCCAGTGATGTGCAGTGCTTATAAGTTCCTCTGGTATATATTTTACGAGTGTGCGTTCTGTAATAAGCGGATTTGGCGAATTTTCGGTTAGGCCAATACGATTTGAAACTCTAAAAACGTGGGTATCAACTGCCATTGCAGCACGATTATATACCACAGCAAGAATCACGTTTGCTGTCTTACGCCCCACTCCAGGTATTTTCACAAGTTCATCGAGGCTCGATGGCACCTCGCCGTTAAATTTTTCTACGAGAACGGTCGCCATTCCTACGAGTGACTTCGATTTATTGTTTGGAAATGTTACGCTTTTAATATAAGGAAAAACATCTTCGGGAAGAGATTTTGCCATATCATAAGGTGTTGGGAAAGCTTCAAAAAGTGGTGGCGTAACAATATTCACACGCTTATCTGTACACTGTGCCGACAAAATTACGGCAATAAGTAGTTGATAAGGATTTTCATAATGTAGCTCAGTCTTAGGAGATGGTACATTCTCTAAAAACCATTTTATTACACCATCATATCGTTGCTTTGTTGTCATAAACCTATAATTTTACTATTTTACCACCAAGGAATATCCCTCCAAAGGCTGCAAGTATCCCAAGCAAGTTACTCACCATAATATAAATAGTAGCAGCACCATAAAAGCCATTTCGCAACATATTAATCGTTTCCAATGAAAATGATGAGAAGGTAGTAAAACCGCCAAGTAATCCGACAAAGAGAAATATTCGCATCACGGGCGACACATTAAATGTTGTGACATAAGCAAATAGTAATCCTATTATAAAAGAGCCTATTATATTTACAGTGATTGTGTGTAGCGCAAAAATAGAATGTGTGCCGCTATAACATAACGACACACCATATCTTAAACACGAGCCAATAGCACCTCCAAGCGCTACTGCTAAAAAATTTATTATTATTGATGGCATAGTTAAAGACTAATGCGCCGATTCAAACTCAGATAAGAATCGAACATCATTTTCCGAAAACATTCGTAAATCTTTTACCTGATATTTTAAGTTAGTAATACGTTCTATTCCCATTCCAAGAGCATAGCCTGTGTAAACCTTGCTATCAATGCCACATGACTCAAGTACGTTAGGATCAACCATTCCACAGCCAAGTATTTCTACCCAACCAGTATGTTTACAAAAGTTACAACCCTTTCCGCCACATAGATTACATGATATATCCATTTCTGCCGAAGGCTCTGTAAATGGGAAATATGATGGACGAAGTCTTATTTTAGTATCTGGTCCAAACATCTCGCGTGCAAAATATAACAATGTCTGTTTCAAATCAGCAAACGATACATTTTTATCAACATATAGAGCTTCTACTTGATGGAAAAAGCAATGCGCACGATAAGAAATAGCCTCATTTCGATATACTCGTCCAGGACATATAATTCTTATTGGTGGCTTAGAATGTTCCATTATACGTGTCTGCACCGAAGAAGTGTGTGTACGCAATAATATATCTGGATTACGTTGTATGAAGAATGTATCTTGCATATCACGCGCTGGATGATCTTCAGCAAAATTTAAAGCCGAGAATACATGCCAGTCATCTTCAATTTCTGGACCTTCAGCAATAGTAAAGCCAAGTCGAGAAAAAATATCTATTATTTCTTTTCGTACTAACGACAATGGATGACGTGTCCCAAGTAAATAAGGTGCTGGAGTGCGAGTAAGATCTATTTTTTCATCTTCGCCCTTTGAACTTTCAAAGACCTCTCTAAGTGCATTAATCTTTTCTGTCGCAAAAGTTTTCAACTCATTTAATTTTTGTCCTATTTCACGCTTTTGGTCGTTTGGTAGGTCACGAAAGTCGTTGAATAATGAAGTTACTTCACCCTTCTTGCTTAAATATTTAATACGTATAGCTTCAAGTGCATCTGCATTTGTTGCTTCCAGAGTTTTGATTTGCTCCTTTAGTTTGTTGATTTTTTCTAACATTTCAATAGATAGTAAAATTGCAATTGCAAATGTACAAAAAAAGTAAAGAGTTTCATATATTTGTGCTATGGAAAAAACTCAATTTACCGAAAAGGTAGCTGCTTTTAGCCAAAAGCATCAACTCTTTACTCAAAGCGACAATATTCTTGTCACTTTAAGTGGAGGTGCCGATTCGGTTGCACTACTTCTCGTTTTGCGTGAATTAGGAATTAAATGCACTGTCGCTCACTGCAATTTTCATCTACGCGGAGAAGAGTCTATGCGCGATGAAAATTTCGTACACAACATTTCGACACGATTGAATATCAAATATATTGTGAAGAATTTTGATGTCCCCAAATATGTAAAAGAGCATTCGGTCTCAGTTGAAATGGCTTGTAGAGAACTACGATATGAATGGTTTGAGAAACTCCGAGAACAAGAGAATCTTCAATATATCGCTGTCGCCCATCATCACAATGATAATATAGAAACATTTTTTCTTAATATTTTTCGTGGTACTGGAATTGCTGGGTTGGCTGCAATAAAGCCAAAAAATGGATTAATTATTCGCCCATTACTATCTGTTACACGCTCCGAAATCGAAGAATTTGTAACAAATTGTGGTGAATCTTTTATTATCGATAGCACAAATGCCGAAAACGATTACAAGCGAAACAAAATTCGCAATATCATTATCCCTACTATCATAGACCTATTTCCAGACGCTGAAACGGGTATCTCACGCACCATAGATAACCTATTTTCGTGCAACGAAGTATATCAAAATGCCATTAACTATCATAAAGACAATATCGAAATTAATCACAATCATTTAGTAAAACGCATCAATTTAGAAAAGCTACGCAACATTACTGGTTGCTCTACAATCCTATTTGAAATACTAAAAGAATATGGATTTAACTTCTCGCAAGTTGAAGATATTATCTCATTAGATTACAGTAAGAGCACTGGCAAGCATTTTTTATCAGAAAAATATGATGCCATTATTAATCGTAATTTTATCGACATTACTTTTATTGCAAATTATAAAACTGATACTGATAAATTCCCAATTACTATATCCAACGATGTAACAATAGATAAGCCAATCAATCTAAAAGTAACATTAATACCGCATGATAAAAGTTCCAATTTAAAAGCAACATCTCCAAATATAGCTTTTTTTAGCACAAAGCTAATGAACAAGGAATTAGCCTTAAGACATTGGCACAATGGCGATAGATTTACCCCTTTTGGAATGCACGGTTCAAAAAAATTAAGTGACTTATTTACCGACCTAAAACTATCTTTAAACGAAAAAAACGACATTTGGGTACTGACTGCCGATGATGACATTATGTGGGTTATAGGATTACGAACATCTAATAAATTAATTCCTTCCACCACCGACACACAACTACTACGCATCGAATATTTCCCCACAAATGCATAAAATAGAAACACAACTGTGGATAACTTCAAGACCTATAAATCAAATATAAATTTATCTCCTTTAAGAATATTTTTAAAGAACAGCTATACAAAAAGAAAACTATATAAATCTACTTGAAATATTTTTAAACCGATTCTTATGTAGCATAAGCATTTACAATTACATAGAGTATTTAACTTTGTTATAATCCATCGTTATTATTCATCTATTCTCAAAAATTTGCTCATCCGTTCAATGCACCGTTTCTTCTGATTGAGGTTAGGATGAACATAGAGATTAAGCGTTGTCGCGACATTGGAATGTCCAAGTATTACACTTACTGTTTTGTAATCGCATTGACTTTCAATACATCTGGTAG
>JAVWYO010000151.1:0-3802 GCA_036661515.1 Muribaculaceae bacterium
AATTGTGGGGTAACGTCCTATCCCACAGACAAGAACGTCGAAGACGTTCCACTCCGCCCACGCCCATCTCATAACTCACAACTACCCATTACGCACTCATTTTTGGGCTTGATGAACCTGACCTACAATCTATTCCGAGATGAGCAGATTATAAGACTGGATTTACTTGCAATAACTCAATGATAGATAGAAAAATGTAGAAAATAGTTGCGACATATTCAAAAAAATTCACTAACATTGTAACATAAAACGGTTACACTTAGTAAGTAAAGGGTTCTTTTACTCAGTTTAACCTCGAAAAATTAAATTTTAGAACCCACCTAAATATACAAGGTTATCACAATAAAGCATCTTAATTAGTATAAGAGTAGTAATACTTAAGGTACTAAATAAATTAATTATCCCTAAATCAACTTTTTTAATGTTTTACTACTAAATTTTTTACACAATGAGAACAAAAAAATTAGCTATAATGGCAAAAATGTGTTTAATGGTATTGCTATGCTTGTCAGGAGGAGTTTTGGCAAATGCCCAAATTCCAGGACCTGGAGTAGATCCTAATGCAATCATGCTCGATGATTTTGAAAGTGGAACCCATGCAAAATGGACACCTCGACCTGGTAGTCGCGGTGAAAAGGTTACTTTCGAAATAATGAAAGCATCAAATGGAGATCTTGTGCGTTTTGGAGAATATGCTCTAAAGGTAAATATTGACTTTACTGGTGCTCAAGCGCAACAGACTCTTACGGCTCAAATTAGCCCTGTGGATCGTGCGATTCCAGGTAATGCTTCTGGAGGCAAAAGGCTCGGCATGTGGGTTTATGCAACAGCAGGAGTAGAAGGAATGTGGTTTCGAATTTCAACGAGACCTGCAGGTGCTACATCTGGTGTTACAAATACTAATTTATCAGCTAAAATTAATTGGACAGGTTGGAAATATGTACAATGCGATATACCTGCAGGGCATGAATTTCACCCTGATGGTATAAGGTTTTTAGTACTAAAAGGCTATCCAAATTATTATACAAATGGCTATGTAGTCATTGACAATATTCGTGTAATAAACAAATCTTTCTCTGAAGATTTAGTTCCCCCTTCTATATCAAGTTTCACCGCAAATGGTACAAATTTAGGTGGTACGTTTACAACAAATCAGATTGATCTATTAGCTGAATTTAGAGATGGAGGTAATCCACCAAGCGGAATAAACCATAGTCATATCAATATGATTGTTGATGGATACGCATATAAAACTGGTGATGCTGGATTTGAAATAAATCAAACGGAAAATACTGTTTCGCTCAAAGGAGTGAACTTATCAAATGGAGTTCACAATGTTGTAGCGCATGTAGAAGATAATTTTGGGCATATCACTGATAGAACTGGTTCATTCACAATAGAGGCTCAAGAGGGAGAGGTTACAACAGTAACGGCAGAACCTGTTGCGCAAGCTCATGTAGGGAATCCATTTGAGATGAAGATTAACACCAATAACTCAAAGAATATAAAAGAATTAGAACTTGTAATCGAGTTTAATAATATTGTATCTGTAGATGCTATAAATGGTGTTACTTTTGCGCCTTCTGCGCAAGGTAGTAGTTATTCCTTTAATTCAAATAATGGAAATCTAAAAATAAATCTAAAAAATGATATTGCTGCTGAAGCTGTTAAGACACTTGCAACAATTAATGTAAATATCTCGAAGAATAGTAATCCTACTGATGTATTAAGATGTGCACCAGTTTCTGCTAAAGCTATGTATTCTGATGGTACTTCATCATTATTTTCATTATTCACTGCTTTTACAAGAGATGTACTTGCTACTTATGACTATAAGGTAAACAAACGCATAGTGGGTGCTATGGGAGAAGTATTTGTATCTGATTTTAACGGAATCCCTCAATCTGGAGCTACTGTATATGCGCTTAACGAAGCCAAAACAAACGTGATTGCATCGGCAGTAACAAATGCTGAAGGAATTGCATCGGGAATGAATTTTGCTGATGTAGCTCAAGCTGTCAATATTTATGCTGAAAAAGATGGCAAATATTCTTATACAAGATTGATTAGAACGCTTAATCCGCTTTTAACACAAGATCCTACATATATAAAATCTGGTATCACAGCTGATCCAATGACTTCAAAAACTATAACATGGATTTCAAATCCAATACAAGCAGGTGAACCTTCTATCATGAAGCTTGCGAAAAAATCAGAAGGGGAAGGTGCATTCAAAGAGTTTATTGGAACAACAAAAATAATTGAATATAATGCTGTCGTAAGTAATGGAGTAGCAAAAGGTAGCTCAGTAACTGTCACTGGTTTGGAACCAGGAACGACATATATATATAAAGTAGGTGATGGCAAAATATGGTCGGCTACAAATGAGTTTACTACTGTTGTATCAACTAAAAAATTCTCATTTAATGCTTTCGGTGATTTGCAAGCATCATCAGATGCTGAGATGAATAGATTCTTAGCAGCTGCCAAGACTATTGAAGAAATGCCTGAAAGATCTTTGTTTAATCTCAACGTGGGAGACATAGTTGACAACGATGACCGTTTTGACTTCTATAGCTACTGTGGACTTTTATATAATAAACGTCCAGGTTTCGCAAATATTGATATGGTTGCCGCTTACGGAAATCATGAATATATGGGAAATGCCGATGCTGATAACATCAAATTCTTTAACGGGCATCACACAGTGGCACCGTCCGACAAATATGATGCTAAAGTCGTTGGAACTGGTTCTTATGCTGTGGAATATGAAAATATGATCGTTATAGCTCTTGATTGGGCACATAAAGGTGGAGCATCTGTAAGTGCTATCCACACTGAGCAAGCAAAATGGTTAGAAGATATTCTTAGTAAAACTAACAAAACATGGAAAGTTGTTACTTTGCACTATCCAATATATCCAAATGAATCTACACCAGGGACAAAAGGTATATTTGGTCCAATATTTGATAAGTATAATGTTCAACTTGTATTTTGTGGACATGGACACACATTTGAACGTGTACAAGTTTATAAAGGAGAATACTTAATGCCTATTTCAGATAAACGCACTTTCACCCCTGTAATTGGTGGAACAATACATTTCCAACTTGGAGATATGACTAGCACAGGTGGAAATGGAAGATGGATTAATTGTGCAGTTGATGGCAAAAAAATGGATTTTACAGTGAGAGATGCTAATAACAATATCGTAGAAAAAGAATGTTTTACTTTATACGCAGCTCCTGTTAATGAGTACGTAGTGACTTTCAGTGCAATCCAAAATATTGGAACACTTACTGCGACAGTAGATGGCGAAGCGATAGCTTCTGGTGACAAAGTGCAAGAGGGAAAGGATATAGTTTTTACTGCAGCTTGTTCATTAGAAGAATATCAATTAGACAAATGGACGCTAAATGGTAGCACCATATTAGATTTAAAAGGCGCTACCTATACCCTTTCAGATCTTTCAGAGGCATCAACAGTAACTGTAGAATTCCATAAAGTAGCAGGAGTTGAAGGCGTTCTTGATTCTAACATAAAGGTATACCCCAATCCATTTGTAGACATATTAAATGTAGTAGGAGCTGAAAACAGCACATTACAAGTAATAGATGTAGCAGGATTAGTAGTACATACACAAAATATTACTTCTTCAGATGAAAATATCAATTTAGAAAAATTATTACCTGGTATGTATTTTTTCCAATTGAAAAAAGAAGGACAAGTGAAAATAGTAAAAGGAATAAAGAAATAATAGTAATTCTTAGCCTGTAAAATTAGATTGCGAGGTAATATGACA
>JAVWYO010000152.1:0-3758 GCA_036661515.1 Muribaculaceae bacterium
AGAAATGAAGGAACAGTTACTTCGACTTCGATTTATAAAAGAAGATATGGGATTGGAAGAAAAAGTAAAAAGCACAGAAATAAGAAGCGAATAATGGAGAAGTTAAAAGTAATGACTATTGTTGGAACTCGACCAGAAATTATAAAATTAAGTCGTGTTATGGCAGAACTTGACAAATATACTAATCATATCATTGTTCATACTGGACAAAATTATGATTATGAATTAAATGAAATTTTCTTTAACCAGCTAAAGATTCGTAAACCCAACTATTTTTTAAATGCCGCTGGGGAAAATGCCACAAAAACCATAGCTAATATCATTGAAAAATCTGATGAATTAATGGCTCAAATTAATCCAGATGCTATTTTATTATATGGAGATACAAATAGTTGCATATCAGTAATATCTGCTAAAAAACGGAAAATACCTATTTTCCACATGGAAGCTGGGAATCGCTGTTTCGACCAACGAGTGCCCGAAGAAATTAATAGAAAAATTGTCGATCATTTGAGTGACATAAATATGCCTCTTTCTGAACATGCCAGAAAATATCTATTAGCAGAAGGAATAAGACCCGAAACAATAATAAAAACAGGATCTCCAATGACCGAAGTACTTAAATTCCATAATGAAGAGATTGATTCATGCGATATCTTAAAAACGGAAAACCTTGTACCTAATGAATATTTTATTGTTAGCACCCATCGTGAGGAAAATATAGATTCAAAAAATAATTTTAACGATTTATTAGACTCATTAAATGCAATAACAGAAAAATACAATAAAAAAATTATTGTTTCAACACATCCTCGTACACGTAAAAAATTAGAAGCAATAGGATTTAATAATACAAATTCATTAATTGAATTTATGAAACCATTTGGATTCTTAGAATACATTAAATTACAACAAAATGCTTATTGTGTTATTTCAGACAGCGGTACAATAACAGAAGAATCATCAATATTAGGATTCCCAGCAATTACTATACGTCAAGCTCACGAACGCCCAGAGGGAATGGATGAAGGGACTTTAATCATGACAGGGCTAAATAAAGACACCATTTTAAATTCTATTGATGTTGTTGTAGGACAAACAAAAGGGCAAGACCAATTTAATGGCAGTATACCTGATTATAAGTCCGATGATGTATCTAAAAAAGTCGTGAGAATTATACTTTCATATACCGACTATGTGAATCGCACTGTATGGCATAAAACAAATTAAAATGAAACAAAAAATATTAGTTTTGGGTGCGACGGGAATGGCTGGACACATGATTTATCTGTATCTAAAGGGATTGGATAAATATGAAATGTCGAATATGGTATTTCGTACTAAACTGGACGAAAAAAGTCTTATTATTGATGTTAATGACAAGTCAACATTATCAAAAGCCATAAAATTAATTAATCCTAATATTATAATTAACTGTATCGGGATATTAATTAAGGGTTCAAGCGATAATCCAATTAACGCAATATATATTAATTCCTGCTTTCCACATCTATTAAAATCTATTTCAGAAGAGATTGGAGCAAATTTAATACATATAAGCACCGATTGCGTTTTCTCTGGAAACAAAGGAAATTATAACGAAAATGATTTTCGTGATGCTGACGACATATATGGAAGAAGCAAAGCTTTAGGCGAAATAATTAATGATAAAGATTTAACAATTCGCACATCAATTATTGGTCCTGAATTGAAACAAGATGGAGAAGGCCTTTTTCACTGGTTTATGAATCAACAAGGCGCAGTTCAAGGTTATAAAACAGCTATTTGGGGAGGTGTAACGACTTTAGAATTAGCTAAAGCTATTGATTACGCGATTCTGAATAAGACAACTGGGTTAATCCAGTTAAGCAATGGTTTAGGCATTAGTAAATATGAGCTACTATGTTTATTCAAAGAAATATGGAAGAAGAATATAGAAATAAAGCCAGTAGAAAAAAACGGAATTGATAAATCCATAGCAAAATCAAATGTCTTTCATTATGAAGTGCCTTCATATAAAAATATGCTAAACGATCAATTTATTTGGATGGAATCAAATAAGATTTACAATTACTAATCCTAACTGTCTACATCATGAAAGTCCTACAAGTAAATTGTGTATTCCAAAAAGGGAGTACGGGTAAAATAGTAAATGATATTCACACTTGTCTCGTTAGTAATGGCTTTGAATCAATAGTTTGCTATGGACGTGGCAACATTATTTCAGAAAAAAGTATATATAAATTTTGTAGTGAAACAGAATCTAAGATACACTCATTATTATTTAGAATTGGGGTCATTCTCCCCTATGGAGGGTTACCTTTTGCAACAAGCAGGCTTTTATCAATTATAAAAAGAGAAAATCCTGATGTCGTTCACTTACAATGCATAAATGGATCTTGCGTTAACATATATCGTCTTTTAAAACACCTTGGAACTCATCATATAAAAACTATTGTAACTCATCATGCTGAATTCTTTTATACAGGCTCTTGTGGACATTCTTTCGATTGTATACAATTTACACATCTCAAAGGATGCTCTAATTGTCAAAACAGTAAAGAAGCTACAAGATGTTATACAATCAATAGAACTAATGAAGCTTGGTGTAAAATGCAGAAAGCCTTTGCTCATTTTAACAAATCAAACTTGATTTTTTCTGCTGTATCTCCCTGGGTTAAAGAACGTTCTGCTTTATCTGAAATAGTTAATAAGTTCCCTTGTGTTCTAAATGGAATAGAAACTTCAATTTTTCATAGGATTAAAGATAATACTTCAATACTGAAACAGATACCTAACTGCATGGCTAAAATTGTCCTTCATGTCAGTGCAAGCTTCGATCCAGCAAACAGAAACCATATAAAAGGAAGCTGGTATGTTGTAGAAATAGCTAAACGAATGCCTGATACCACTTTTATTATAGTAGCATCTCACAACAACCTTATAAACAATTTACCTAATAATATTCATATATGGGGACCAGCCTCCTCGCAAAATGAGTTAGCATCACTTTATTCTTTGGCAAATGTTACATTAATAGCGTCAAAACGTGAAACATTTTCAATGATTTGTGCTGAGAGCCTATGTTGCGGTACACCAATAATTGGATTTAAGGCTGGTGGTCCCGAGACTATTGCAATTCCAAAATATTCTGAATTTGTAGAATATGGAAATATTGAGAATTTATACATTGCAATTATAAAAATGATAAATTGTAACATTGAAAAAGAATGGTTGGCATCTACAGCTCAAAAGAAATATGATAAAGAAGTTATGACAAAAGGGTTCATTAAATTATACAATGACATATTAAGACAATGATTTTATGAAATATCCACGAACATTAGTTATATCAAATAATAGTTTTTCTTTAACAAATTCAAATGGTCGCACTCTTGGCAACTTTTTTATAGGATGGCCAAAAGAATCCTTAGCACAGTTTTGCATCAGCTCCGATGGACCTAATTATGACATATGCAATAATTACTACTGCATTACAGACAAGGAAGCACTGAAGGCTTTTATGCACTTTAAAGCAGCTAAAGGCACATCTCTTAAAGAGATATACAAATTACAAAAGAGCAAGCCTATCTCAATTAAATCAAAGAAAAATGCATTTAGGGCATTGATAAGACATTTTATATGGACGTGTGGTAGAAAACATAAAAGCTTTAGAAAATGGATTGACGAATTTAATCCAGAAGTAATTTTACTACAAAATACTGATTCTGCATTTGTTTTAGATATTGCAAAAAGAG
>JAVWYO010000153.1:0-3753 GCA_036661515.1 Muribaculaceae bacterium
TTCCGCGTTTGGACGGGAGTTCGAATCTCCCCATCTCCACAATAAGCGTGCTAAACAACTGCAAATAAGTTATTTAGCACGCTTATTTTATAAAAAGGTTGGACAATAGCAGGACACAAAACATTGGCAGTTATTATCAATTTTTTGCATTCTTAAAAAATAAAGAATGTAAAAAATGTGCTCAAAAAAATCACGAAACGGTGAAGCTTCGGGATAAATCCGAATGAGAATAAAGCAGTCAAACGATAATTAACAAACAGATAAGAATTCCTTTCCAATACGATGTAATCCGGTTATAATTTTCAATCGTTGTTCTCTTCGTGGGGATTTAACAGCATTGGCATAATTGCTTAATAGCTTTTGATTAATGCCAGAAGCTCGACTTATGGCGGCCATTGTGGTAAATTGCTCGGCATTGCGTAATATAGCTGCAACCGACAAAGAGTAAGAAATTTCATAATTTCCAGAATCAAGCCATTCTGGTATAATATCGCCATCGGCGCGCATCCCTTCTATATGAAAATCAAGAGCTTCCATAAAAGCCTTTTTAACTCCATCAAGGGATTTGTCTGTAACAGCTATAACACCAATTTCAGGATGTCCTAACCCACATTCAAAATTTTTATCACACCAATTTATTTCAACAATTAAATTTTCCATAATTAATTATATTTTTAATACAGTGTGACTATTTCCACCCTGCTTGTTTCCAAATGCTGTTTAAAAGAAACTGACTTAAATCTTCTCGTTCATGTCCTCTGATAGTAACTTTTCCTTTTTTTGTATGGTGCTTAAATTGTCGATGGTCGCCTTTGGTGGCTATTTTATACCACCCGTCTTGCTCCAGTAATTCAATAACCTCTTTAACTTTATAGCGTTTCATATTTGAATTATTATCGTTTGACATATCAAAGGTAGTAATAGTTCTACCGTAAAACAAGTAAAAAGGAGAAATAATTCTATCTATTAACTAATATTGAGATTTTAATAAAAATGGCATAATGCTCTTTAAACGTTCAACTCGAACTCCACACTATCATCTCTCTATAACTTTGAACCTTATTTGTTATTAATTATTTTAAGCCACGCCTTATGCCCCAGCAATGAACGTCGAAGACGTTCCACGCCACCCACGCACAAAGCAAATCAAAGCGAAAGGATGTCTTCGACGCTCTGGCTCCGCTCGCGCCACCTCAGTGCGAGCAATCGCTAAAGCCGTCTCCTAATCAGCTATGCTCACCCACCAGAAATATCGGCTGACCCGTTTTTCCCACATCGATAGATGCTTCAAGAAAATTTTTATGTTTAAAATATTCGACATATATATAGCTTTTCTTTTTTATTAATGATGCTTTATTACTAATTTTGCACGTAAAACTTACTAAATGAATTTTATAAAAAATATATTTCTTCTTCTCGTTTCTCCTTCAACTGGTTGGGCTGAAATCAAAAAATTTAACGTCCCTAAGGAGATTATGCTCTCACGAGTTTTTTATCCATTACTCGCTATTCTTGCCATTTCATCACTTGCCCTATTCTTTTATTCTCCAGGTAACACATTAGCGTTTTATATTCAAAACTCGGTTATATGTTTTGCTACATATTTCTTTGGATACCTCACGGCAAGCTATTTTCTTAATAGCCTATATCCTAAATTAAGCGATGACCCCAGCTCTGCAAATCGGTTTAGTATTTTCATAATATATTGTTACACTATTCTCGTTATAATTGCAATTATTAATAATGCATTGAACAACTTCGTTTTCTTTGAAATACTACCTTTATATATCGTATTTATCGTGTGGAAAGGTATTCAATTTCTCAAAATTGAAACCGACGCACCTAAATTTGTCGTTGTTGTGAGTTGTATGATATTACTGCCTCCTTTATTGATAGATTTAATTTTAAAGTATCTACTTCCATTAAACAGTTGATTATGAAACTACCTCAAGTAAATATTAAGAATCGTAGGGCTTCATTTGACTACGAAATAATGGAAACTTATAATGCTGGAATAGTATTAACGGGTACCGAGATTAAGTCAATTCGTCTTGGTAAAGCGGGGCTATCCGATACATTTTGTTTTGAAGCAAATGGCGAAATTTGGGTGAAAAACATGTATATTGCCGAATATTTCTATGGTACATATAACAACCATGAGGTGCGACGCGATCGAAAACTCCTATTGACTAAAAAAGAAATAGGCAAGATGCAGAAGTATAGCAAAGAAAGCGGATTCTCTATAATTCCGCTGAAAATGTTCTTAACCGACAAAGGTTATGCAAAGGTAGTTGTTGCCATCGCTCGCGGTAAAAAGGTTTATGATAAACGTGAATCAATCAAGGAACGTGAAGATAAAATATCTATGGACCGCATGTTTAAGAAATAGCTTTTGTCGCAACAATTAGCGCCATACTATCATCTTCAAGCGTCACACCAAACAAATATTTGTCACCGCCATCACGCACTCTTAGCCTATCTTTTAACTGGTTTGCCGATAATTTAAAATTTCTAACACTCACATTTATTTGAGGATATTCTTCATGGAATCGTTTTATGGCCTTATCCTTAAACGGAATTATTTGCTCTATGCGAAATTCTCTACCAGGAAATTTCTCAACTCTGCCATGCGCCACATATAGATGCGTATTATTATGCAATTTACGCATTTCGCTATATGTATAGCTCAATTCTCGAAACGAACCTGCTTTCATCAAGCAACAATTAGGTTCATACAGATAATCTCCTACACTTGGCATTATCAACGGCATGGTGGTGCTGTCTTTATCTGCACTGAGCTCATACGAAAACTCCTGCTTGCCACAGCCATCAAAATTAATGGTATGCACCTCGCATTTTATTACACCGCCTTCAGTACCAAAATCTACCTTATACAGCAATTCTTTGCATTCGTTTTTAACGCCAATAACCCACACATCAGATACATTATCAATCCGATTCAATGTATCGGTAATATCTATCATCGGCGAAGCCTTTATTATCAAAAACTTACATCTATTTCTTATAAAAGAGAGTAGGGGGATAATATCAGGATTACAATCCGATATTGCATACACTCTACTATTATTAGTCCCTCTTCGGGCTGGGTCTATAAATATTGCATCATGAGTGGTGCAAGCAACATCTCCTTGTATATAATTGGCCGAATCACAACACAGTACCTTAACATTTGGAGCAATCCTATTCATATTCAATGTGTCAATCATTGCTGAATAATCATCTATTTCAAGAGCTGTCACATTAGCAACTCGCTTTGATATATAATATGAGTCAACACAGAGCCCAGCAGTCATATCAAGCACCGATTCACAACCATCAAATAGTGTAGCATGATATTGCGCCACTATTTGCGATGTGCATTGTTCTGCAAGTAGCAACGATGGATATAGAAACCTACCGTTGCCATTAAGTTCTGGAATCTTTGATGCCACCTTTTTTCTGCATTCGATCTGTAGTATTGCAAACTTTACATCAAAATCAGCATCTTTCCAGCCTTTCAATCTCAACGCATCAGCATTACAATCCTTGTAAGTATCAATAAACTTATAAAAATCTTCATTATCGATTATATCCATTTCTGCCTGTTTTAATTCTTTGCGAAGATAATGCAAATGAAAAGAAAAAGCGAGCAACCACTAAATTAATATGGTTGCTCGCCCTTAGAAGCTATTTTATGATTAGTATCAATCGCCTATTTTACTATCACTTTTGTAACTTTATTATCAACTTTCA
>JAVWYO010000154.1:0-3707 GCA_036661515.1 Muribaculaceae bacterium
TGAGGGGGTTAAAAAGAAGTATCATTGGCTGAGTTATGTGATTCAGACAATTGACGCATGTGCATTATTTATTTAGGACAATATTGGTCATTAATATAAAAAAACGAAATCCAGCTACTCTTCACGAGCCACTGGATTCCTAACCTATGATTCACTTATTTGTTGTTGTTGCTTTTTCTAATTTCTATATTTGATGTGCTTTTAGATATATATCTTGGCACAATGTTTATTTTGTTATCTTATTGGAATATATTCAACGAATGCTTCAATAGCTTCGTATGATGCTAAACCAAGATCGCTATATAGCTGAGCTGTTGATTTATTTCTTTCTTCAGCACGTTGCCAGAATAATCGATCGTCATCACCAAGGAATGGAGCATTTTCCATTTGTGATTGGTGCTTTAATATTGAGTTACGTTTGAATCGAAGTTCTTCAGGACTAATAGGCACAGCCATTTCTATGTGGTCAATTTCCCATTCAGCCCAAGCTCCACGATACATCCATATACGACAATCTTTCATCCAAGCTTCATCAAGACATTCGTCGATTGCGGCTAATGCGGCATCGGTACACACTCTGTGAGTTCCGTGAGGATCGGCAAGGTCACCAGCTACGAATATTTCGTGAGGTTTAACTTTTTGAAGTAGTGCTTTTATTATATCAACGTCGGCACGACTAAGATCGCCTTTTTTAATTTTACCTGTTTCGTAGAAAGGAAGAGCGCAGAAGTGTATATTTTGTGGTTTAATTCCAATGTAGTTGCAAGCAGTAGTAGCTTCACACTGGCGAATCATACCTTTTAAGTATCTTATTTCTGGAGAGTCGATGTCCCCTACTGCCTTAGTTTTAAGGTAGTCATGGATTTTATCACTTATTTTTAGGTATTCTGGTGTGTCAATTCCAAAATCTTTTTTGATTTTGTCCATTAACATTATATATCTCATCATGTCTTCATCGCCAACGGCGATGTTACCAGAGGTTTCGTAAGCTACGTGCACGTCATGTTTTTGGTCAACGAGGCGACGCAACGTCCCCCCCATTGAGATTACATCATCATCGGGGTGTGGGCTGAAAGCTATAACGCGTTTAGGATATGGATTTGCACGTTCTGGGCGATATGTGTCATCAGCGTTAGGCTTGCCACCAGGCCAGCCTGTAATGGTGTGCTGTAAGTCGTTAAAAATCTTTATATTAACATTGTATGCTGAACCATAAAGAGCTAATAATTCGCTTAATCCGTGATCGTTATAATCTTTATTTGTGAGTTTAAGGATAGGCTTGCCCGTTGTCTGACAAAGCCAAACGATTGCGCGACGAATAAGCTTATCGTTCCATTCGCAAGAAGTTACTTTCCAAGGGTGGCTTATGCGTGTGAGCTTTTCGGCAGCAGAGAGGTCTACTACTATTTTAGCGTGACGGTGCATTTGAAGGAAAGATGCTGGAACGAAGTCTTGCATTTTGCCTTCAACGGCTTTAAGGATGATGTCGGCGCGATTTTCACCCCAAGCCATACATATTAGGCGCTCTGAGCCAAGAATATTTGCTACTCCGAGAGTGAGCGCAGATGTTGGAGCTGTTTCGCAACTGTAGTCGGCTGCTATATTGTGCCGTGTGTCGCTGCTTAGGAGCATTAGACGGCAACCAGAACTAATTTGAGATCCTGGTTCGTTGAAAGCAAGATTTCCAAGTGATCCAACTTCACAAACAGTTAAGTCAATGCCACCACAAGCTTCAATTTGAGCTTCGTAGGCTTTGCATTGTTCGTGAACGTCGCCTTGCGCAGTTTGGCTAAGTGAGTGAATATTTTCGGGCTTAATATTTACTTTATCAAGGAACACTTCTTTTAAACGAGATAGTGTACTTGGACCTTCTTCACCTTCTTTAGCAACAAGCTCGCTAATATTAAATACAATAACTTTATCAAAATCTACTTTCTGTTGTTTATAAAGGTCAATTAGCTGAGCATAGGTTGAAATAACGCTACTCCCAGCACCTAATGCTAAGACGCATTTGCCTTTAGTCTCTACTGCTTTTTGAATAAGGATAGCAATATCGTTTGCAATATAAGCTGAGCCCTCCACCGAAGATTCCATAATCTTGGTGTAAATTTTCTCGTTACGGGTAAGAGAGGCAAGCTCAATTTCCCCTACTGGTGCATAATACTTTTTAGGTATTCTGTCTAATTTGATCTGCGAACTAAGATTTGTTTTCATTGTAATAAAATCATCTTTTACAAAAATACAACTTATATTAATACGATGTTAAATACTTAACAAATATTATAAATTAATACCATATCTTTCAATGGCCTAATTCTTTTATTGGCATGAGTGAAAGTTTTTTCAAAAATTTATGGTACGAATTATATGATACACTCTCTTTATAAATGTAGCGTGTATATTTAATCGTTTTTTAATAACTCGCTAAAATTACAATAAAAAAAAGAAAAATATGCAATAAATAATATATTTTTTCGCATTCGGCTTATAAATAGTAACAATTAATTATTAAGGAAGAACATTAGAGGATATTTATTGTCCTCGCACTTAGGCAAGGAAAAAAGTAGAAATTGCCAATAAATAGATGAATCATAAAATAAGAGGTTGCCTGAGATGGGTGACCTTTGTTATATAATCGGAAAAAATATTATTTATGAAAAAAATTCTCAAATCTATGGGGAAATAAATTTAAACATCTTCTAAGGGTTGACTTGTATGTTTTATTTATTAAATTTGTGGCACGATTATAACTATAAAATATAAAAATTATGAGATTAATAATTGAACCCTGCTATGACAAGGTGTCGCAATGGGCAGCAAATTATGTTGCTTCACGCATTAATGCATCGGGCGCAACAGCCGAAAAACCATTTGTTCTTGGTTGCCCAACGGGTAGTTCCCCACTTGGAATGTACAGAAAGCTTATTGAATTAAATAAGGCTGGAAAGGTTTCATTTAAGAATGTAGTAACATTTAATATGGATGAATATTGTAACTTGCCACAAAATCACAGTGAGAGTTATTATTCATTTATGTGGAATAATTTCTTTAGTCATGTAGATATAAAGAAAGAGAATGTGAATATCCTTAATGGAAATGCAGTGGTTGCAGAAGAAGAATGTGCAAGATATGAAGCAAAAATAGCATCTTATGGTGGTATTGATTTATTTCTTGGCGGAGTGGGTCCTGACGGTCACATCGCATTTAATGAGCCCGGATCGGCATTGACATCTTTGACTCGAATGAAAACTCTAACACAAGATACAATAATAGCAAATTCACGCTTCTTTAATAATGATGTCACATTAGTACCAAAGACTGCGTTGACGGTAGGAGTTGGGACTATCATGAATGCAAAGAGTGTTCTATTAATCGTTAATGGTCATAACAAAGCACGTGCATTGCGCCATGGCGTAGAGGGCTCTATCTCTCAGATGTGGACAATCAGTGCGCTCCAAATGCACGCTAAGGCTATAATCGTAGCCGATGAAGATGCAACTGCAGAGTTGAAAGTGGGAACTTATAAATATTTTAAGGATATTGAAAGTGCTCATCTTGATCCAGCCTCTTTGTTGAAATAAAGATTTTTATAGCTCTTGCGACCATGCAAAAGCATGGTCGCTCAAGAGTTAACCAATAACCAATAGCCAGCCAAAATTCATCATCGTATTGCCGATAATAGACGTGGGCAATATACGCTTATACCC
>JAVWYO010000155.1:0-3607 GCA_036661515.1 Muribaculaceae bacterium
ATAAATCCAGGCGATGCCCCAATTAAGAAAATCACTTTTACAACAAATGCCAATAACACAGGAGTTGTTACCATTCCAATAGCAACGCCATTGGTAGCAAACGAGATAAATATAATTGATGTAAAGACTGCTGATTGGTGTGATGCAAAAGATATGAAGAATTATCCTATAATTTTAAATTCTCTCCACTTTGATATGGGAACATCTGCCACAGGTAAAGAATACACCATTTTGATGCCCGGAATAGAGACCGTGTATGATGCCGTTCCAGAGGGTGGTGGTGTTGATGGCGTGATAGCAGATAACGCACTTGCTATTAGTCCCAATCCAGTGAAGAGTGGTGATAATGTTGCTATAAGCATGACATCGGAGAGCGATGCAACAATAGCCATTCATAATGCAGCAGGACAATTGTTGAAGAGTATAGAGGTAGTTCCTATTTCAGGTAAAGCCGTAATATCGACCGCAGGATTAGATGCAGCCATATATTTTGTAACCATTACGCAAAACGGAACAAAGCAAACTGGCAAGTTGATAGTGGAATAGACAATTCTACAATGTCGTAAAAATAATTAAAAAGGGGACTAATTTTGGTGGTCTCCTTTTTTTTTATGCTAATTAGATATATCTTTGCCCATGTTTAAGTGTTAGCAAATATTTATTTTTAATACTAATACTTAAATGCAATATAGTAAAAGCAATCTATAATTAATCCAACTAATATTTAATGAAATTTTTATCTTGTTTTATTGGAGCGGTCTTATCAATAATGATGATAATACCAACGACAGTGCAGGCCGCTGATGCAGTGATGCCAAAGCGTGAGATGCGTAGTGCATGGGTAGCTACAGTGTGGCAACTCGACTGGCCTAAAAGTAGAATCAAAGAAACTGGAAATGTGAGTCAAATCAATCAACAAAAGAAAGATATGATTACGTTACTCGACTCAATGGCAGTAAATAACATGAATGCCATAAATTTCCAAGTACGAAGTCGTTCAGATGCTTTTTATAAGTCATCTTTTGAACCATGGTCATCTGATCTTGTAACAACACGTGGCATGGATCCCGGATATGACCCACTTGAATTTGTAGTAGAAGAATGTCACAAGCGAGGACTTGAATGTCATGCGTGGGTGAATCCTTATAGATATGAATCGGTAGCAGGAGCATGGGGTGACGGCGCAGGTGAATATCGAAAAGACCACCCCGATTGGTTGATAGATCAAGGTGGAGCATCTATTCTTAATCCCGGAAAGAAAGAAGTTCAAAAACGCATTGTTGATATTTGCCGAGAGATAATCACAAAATATGACGTTGATGGAATACTCTATGATGATTATTTTTATATTTCGGGGACACCAGATAGCGCTGATGCCGATTTATATGAAGCCTATAAAACTGCTGGTGGAAAACTAAGTCAAGATGATTGGCGTAGAGATAATGTAAACCGCATGATAAAGGCAGTTCATGATATGATTCAAGAAGTTAAACCTTGGGTTCGCTTTGGTGTTTCGCCAGCTGGAGTAGCAGCAACAAGTACTTCGGTATCAAATAAATATGGTGTTGAACCATGCCCATCGGGTAGTGATTGGCAATATAATGATATTTATAGCGATCCATTAGCCTGGATAAGCCAGCGTTCACTCGACTTTATTTCGCCACAAGTGTATTGGACAATCGGCTATTCAAAAGCTGATTATGCTAAAATAACGCCTTGGTGGGCTAAAGTTGCCAATAAATTTGGTCGTCACTTTTACACATCACATTCTATATCGTCATTGACAGCATCAAGCAAAGAGGCTATGCGCACCACAGGGACATCAGCATTGGAACGTCGATTAATGGCACAAATAAAAGCATCAGGACCTAATAGTACTACATTTAAGGAATATGCCGACGAGATAAGATTAAACCGAAAATGTACACTTAATGATGCACCTGGTTCAATATTCTATTCATGTAAATACATGTATAGTGTGGCTCCTCTTTTTGCTCACTATCTTAAGACTACAGTGTTTAGCAAGCCAGCAATTATGCCAGCGATGACATATAAAGCAGGTTATGCTCCAGGCAATGTAAAGAGCCTTTTAAGGTCGGGTAATACACTAAATTGGGGTGGCTATGAAAATGTAAAATATACAATTTATGCAGTGCCCAATTCGGTAAGTCAAACGTCATTTAACTGTGAATCAAAATATTTGCTTGGTACATCTTACGCCACATCATATAATATACCTGAAGCCTACCGCTCAGGTTATCAATATGCAGTGTGTGTCCTTGATAGATATTCAAATGAATATACTCCTATTTTTGCAGGTACTCCAGACCAAACTCTTGTGGCAGCAACGCTTGTTTCTCCCACTGTTGGTTCAAAGGTAATTGACCCATTTGATTTTGTATGGAATGCCTCGTCAGGTGCAACAAGTTATATTGTAGAGGTAGCTCTTGATGCTCAATTTACTAAATTAATAGCAACACTTCCCACTACCGACACAAAAGTGTCATCAGCCTCAATTGAGAATATGAAGGGCAATGTTGCTCATTATTGGAGAGTGCGCAGTTGTGCACGCAACTACCAAGATGGAGTGTCTTCGTCTGTGAAATTTACACCACAAGTACTTTCAATCACTTCACCATTAGATAATGCCTCGGGAGTATCAACAACTTCAACATTTGAATGGACATCTGTTGACAATAAGCCAGCTATTCTTGAAATAGCAACTGATAGAAATTTTGTTGAAGGTTCTGTTATCGTTAATATTGAATCGAAAACTGGAAGTTACAAAATACCATCGTATACGTTGGAAGGATACACTACTTATTATGCTCGCCTAACGATGCAGAATGGAGAAAGCTCAAAGACAACTGACCCAATCACATTTACAACAGAAGCTCTGATAGCAGAGATTCCTGTAATAACATATCCTAAAGATGGCGCAAATCTATATTCAGAAGATATGGTAACGCTTGAACGTCAATTAGGAGCTAACTCATTTACCGTAGAAATTGCCGACAATGAGATTTTCCCTCGTGCACGTTATATTGCAACGCTAAAAGATTTCCAATATCAGACACCAAAAGCTTCTGAAATAAAGATTTCTGGAAAGAATCTAATAAATGGTACCACATATTATCTACATGCGTTGGCTACATATAAAACGCCTGAAAGTCCTGTGAAAACGAGTTTCTGCAAGACCATCACTTTTGTCTATGCAGGACAAGGTTCTGGCGTTGAAGATAACATCGCAGGAGCATCTGTTAAAATAATAGGAGGCATAGAGCCTATGCTTGTAATCGTTGCACCAACTTCAGCAACAGTTACAGCCCAAGCCGTGTCATCAATAGGAATTGTAGAAGAAACGATGTTTGAAGGATTATCAGAAGGCACAATAGAGCTTCCTCTTAATACATTATCAAGTGGAATGCACTTGATAGTAGTAAAAATTAATGGAACTATAAAGACATTTAAATTTATAAAGTAGTTTGCCTGTGTGACGATAAAAAAGCGACAATCAGCAACGGTTGTCGCTTTTTTTAGTCAATAAAGTTGAATTTAAATAACGATGACTTTAATGGTCCTTTTATTAAGATTTTTTAGAGTCTAA
>JAVWYO010000156.1:0-3544 GCA_036661515.1 Muribaculaceae bacterium
CTTGAATAGGAATTACCTTAAGATTCAGTGCATTTGATGAAAAAGTATCTTTCCCCACAACGTATTTCATAGCAGGAATAACCCAAAGGCCTGAATCAAATGATTGAATAATTAGATTTTTCTTTATTTCAATTCTATTATTACCCAAGTCGGTTGTATCAGCTTTTGGACGCTCAATAACTTCGACATTCTTGCTCAACGTGTCGGCTTGTGCATTTACAAAATATCCATTGACATTTTTATCTTGTACTATTTCAATATGTAATTGCGTCTGCTTCCCCATTAATAGTAATGTAGAATCAAGCTTAGCCTTTATTGAAACCTGCCCATTTTGAGCAAAGCCCATAATAGGCAACATAAGCAGTATTAAAGAAAATACAAATGTTGATTTGTGTTTCATAACTTAATTATCTAAGACCTCGTTTTTTAAATAAGCCCATAAGAGCTTTTACATAATCCTCATCAGTAGCAATAGACGCAATATCTACTTTACAACGTTGTGCCGTTTCATTCATGAATTGTTGCCTTTCATACCACCATTTATCATATGTTTGGCGTACTTTTGAGGCACTCGTATTAATCCATTTGTCGATATTCCTCTCAGAATCATGAATTTTAATAAGCCCAACATTTGGTAGCTTTCCTTCACGCTTATCATATACTTGAATGGCAGTAAGGTCATGTTTTCTATTAGCTATTGACATCGATTTATAATAGTCATGTGTGTCAATAAAGTCTGAAATAAGAAATGTAGTGCATCTCTTTTTAATAGCATCAGTAAGAAATACTAAAGCCTCATTAATATCAGTGCCTTTATTTTGTGGCTTGAAATCAATAAGTTCTCTAATAATGAGTAGTATATGCTTCTTACCTTTCTTTGGAGGAATGAATTTCTCGACCTTATCCGAAAAGAATATTACACCAATCTTATCATTATTCTGAATGGCAGAGAATGCAATTGTAGCAGCGACTTCAGCCATCATTTCTTGTTTTATAACACCTTCAGCACCAAAGTTTTTACTTCCCGATACATCAATGAGAAGCATTACCGTCAATTCACGTTCCTCCTCATATACTTTTATATAAGGGTGATTGTGGCGTGCTGTAACGTTCCAATCAATGTCTCGAATATCGTCTCCATATTGATATTCTCGCACCTCTGAGAAGGTCATTCCCCTCCCTTTAAAAGCAGAGTGATACTCCCCAGCAAATATGTTTTGCGAAAGTCCTTTAGTCTTTATTTCTATCTTTCTGACCTGCTTTAAGAGTTCATTAGCATCCATTTTGTTGTAGATTTATTAATAAATTAATAACTTATTGCACACACACATAGGCATCTATATAAATGTGTAATTAAGCCACTTACAACTATGGTACTGCAATTTTATCAAGTATCTCGCTGATGACTTCGTCGGCAGATATATTGTTAGCTTCAGCTTCGTATGATAGACCTATACGATGTCTCATAACGTCGTGGCTCACTGCTCTTATATCTTCAGGAATAACATATCCGCGTCCTTTTAGGAATGCAAAGGCACGTGCTGCAAGTGCAAGACTTATTGATGCACGTGGCGATGCGCCAAATGATATAATGCTTGTCAAGTCATTTAGTCCAAAATCAGCAGGGAAACGTGTAGCGAAAACTATATCTACAATATATTTTTCTATTTTCTCATCAATATAGATTTGTTGAACGACTTTTCGAGTTTCAATAATTTCGTCAATTGAAAGTAATGACTTAATCTCTTTTACTTCACTTTGGATATTTTGTCGAATAATTAGCTTTTCTTCCTCCTTATTAGGATAACCAATTACTACTTTCATCAAGAAACGGTCAACTTGAGCTTCTGGAAGTGGATAAGTGCCCTCTTGCTCTATTGGATTCTGTGTAGCAAGTACAAGAAATGGATTGTCGAGCTTATATGTGTTATCACTTATCGTTACTTGGCGTTCCTGCATAGCTTCGAGTAATGCACTTTGAACTTTTGCTGGAGCACGATTTATTTCATCTGCCAATACAAAATTAGCAAAGATAGGACCTTTCTTTACTTCAAATTTCTCCTTTTGAACGCTATATATCATCGTACCAATAACATCGGCAGGAAGAAGGTCGGGCGTAAATTGAATGCGACTATACTTTGCATCAATCAGCGATGCAAGAGTTTTTATCGCTAAAGTTTTAGCCAATCCGGGAACACCTTCAAGTAACACGTGTCCATTTGCCAATAACGCTATTAATAATGAATCTACAAGATGTTTTTGACCAATAATAGTTTGGTCCATACCTTGTGTGATTAGATTTACAAAACTGCTTTTGCTTGCAATCAAGTCATTTAATTCTCTGATATTAACTGTTTCACTCATAGTGTGCAATCTTATTATTGTTTTATATTTATATTTATCGTTTTTATCTCTAATATTCAAGCAGTGCAAAATTATCAATTAAAGCACAATTATAGCAGTAAAGCGTGGTTAATTTATGATATTTTAAGTTTAAAATGTTAAAACTATACACTCCCTATAATATGATAATAACAATTGGACGTATAAAATTGTTATTCAAATTGTTTGAAAATTATATATGATTTACTTTTTGCCTTAGACAGGCTTTCGGGATTATTTTTATCTATCCCATATTTTTTAGCATCGGGTATCACAACGATAGTACCTGGCTCAATCATATTAGGATTCTTAAGAATTGCTTTATTTTCCTCATAAATATATACCCAATAATTATAGTCACCATAATATTTTCGTGCCATTGTGGTCAAGAACATTTTTTTGGTAACAGTATCTGTTAAAACTTTCGTTGGCTTGGGTGCCATAGCTTTCGCGGTCATCACAGTATCGGGCGTTATAGCATCTTGTGAAATATTATTTGATGATAATCCATTCACAAAAGCAAATGCAGATACTATAATAAATGATATAGCAATTGCGCTTACAAAGCCCCATAAGAATCCCTTCTTAAATGAATTATTAGCAACAATTGGCTCATCAATAGCAGCAACTTCATCTTCTAACTCTATTACAGGCTCAGGCTCCGATACTTCTTCATGTGCTATCTCTTCAATCTCTTGTTGCTTTGGTTCAACAATTACTGGAGCCTCTTCATGCTCCTCATCTTTAGCAATAGGCTCGGCAATCTCTTCAGCTATCAAAGATTCAGCGATTATCTCTTCACTTTCATCATCAGATTCCGAAATTTGTTTCAATTCTTCTTCTGGTAACTCATCGCTCAATTCTATTGTTTCAAAACTCGCAAATGGCATGTTTATAGCATCTGCCATTCCTTTCTCGGGAGTGAAAACTATTCTTTTATGCGCAGGAATTTCAATCTCTTCACCAGAATTTACATTTACGCTTTTACGAGCATCAACGCTCGTTAATTTAAATGTACCAAGTCGTTTTATTTTAACGCTTTCACCTTTTTTCAACGATTCAGATATTTGAGCAAACATTTCTTTTAGAAATGTTTCGCTTACCCTCTTTGATGTATTAGTTGCAGTAGCAACAGCATCAATCAGCTCCGGAAAAGTAATTT
>JAVWYO010000157.1:0-3318 GCA_036661515.1 Muribaculaceae bacterium
TTAAATTTCAGAACTGGCGTTCTGAAGTGGAACGTCTTCGACGTTCTGCTTCGCGTGTGAGCTTTTTCTCACAGATTTCACAGATGTTTGGTGGTGAGTTTTTGAGTTTTGAGTAGGGTGTGGGCGGAGTGGAACGTCTTCGACGTTCTGCTTCGTGTGTGAGCTTTTCTCACAGATTTCACATATGTTTGCTTGTGTGGTGGAATGTCTTCAACTTTCTGTCTTGCTTTAATCTGGTCATGGGAAAAGTGGCAATTTAACACACAAATAAGTTGATTAGGCAGTACATTCCCAAAAAAATCAGTATTTAAAACATTTTCTGATGCTTAAATATTGGAGAGTCAACATAAAATTTATAGAAGGCCACGTAAAAAAATTAAACTTTAAATCACCCGTGCAATGCTTTTTCAATCTTTTGTTATAATTTCGCACTTGCTACTTGAATCTGCGCAACTTCTTAATACGCTTTAAATTTTGTGGAATTTTTAAGATGGGATTGGTACAAAAAAGAAATGGTTGTCATCCCGACAACCAACCTTAATTAACCTTAAATCTAATACCATGAAAAACATGATGCAAATGTAAGGCTTTTATGTTATATAGCATAGTTTTATACTATAAAAATTCACCTGTTTAACATTATTTATAGTTTCAATTGTTCAGCGGGTAATTATTCAGCGATTTGCAAAATCAAATAGGACTGACTATCAATAGATTGAGTGTTTAGAAAAAAGCAGAATTATGCTAAAATGCTTTTGTTTCTCTCTTTTGGAATATAATAAATATTGTAATCACTTGAATATCAAAGGTATTATTCGCTGAATAGTCACCCCTAAAGATGACTAATAGTTGAATAACTGAATCTTTATTTTTTTGTTGAAAAAAAGTGCAAATTATTTGATAATGCTAAAAATATTATTTATATATTCGTAATATTTCAAGTATTAATCAAATAAATTAAATAGTGATGAAAAAATTGAGAATAATAGGAGTGCTTTTATGCACATTATTTGCCGTAAGTTGCTTTGCAACAAAGATTGTGGCTACATATTATGGAACTAAGTTGGGTGGTAGTGGTAATAATCCATGCAAAGGCGAGACTACAAGTATATGCGCAACAATTGAGGCCGAAGAGGTGTATGATGAAAGTAAAAGAGCAAATTATGTGATTGAGATAGTGAAAGATAGCGATGGAAATATTGTCTCACAAAATGAATATGCTGGGAAACTTGAAAGCAGAATTACTCCAACTACTTTAATCAGACCAATCACACCGTTGCATCAAAGAAATCAAATCACACCAATGCCTTTAGTACCCATGATAGATACCGCAAATCCTCCATCAAATTGCATTATTACGATTACGACAACTTCTGAATAATAGCTATAATTAAAATATTTTTACAATGAAAAAGCATATTATCATTTTGCTTCTTTCGATATTATGTGGCGCTACCTATGCCCAAGAGCCTGATTTAATGAAAGATATGGCAGATAATTATCTACAACTACGTCAAAAGCATGGAAGTGAGCAGCAAATGAAAGAATACCTAAAAACAATAAAATTTAAGTCTGATACTATATATGCAATTATTTATGCTCCAATGAATTGCCCACGATGTGAAGCTTATATACGCGCATTTCATAAAGCACTAAAAAAGAACAGTAAAGAAAATGAACTATTGCTAATATCGGCATATCCCGATTCTGTGCAAGCGAAGAGCTATAACCAAAAGAATCAATATATTGCTGATGCTTATCTGTATGACACTTTGCATGGCTATGAGAGGATATTTAGTTTCAATACTAATGGATTGTATAATACATCTATTCTAAAGATATGCAAAAGTAGCGGACGCCTTATTATAGGTGGTGATGCCACTGAGATAAGCGATGAATTTGTTACACAATTGGTTGCGAAAAAAGATGCTGTTGAGTGCCACACCTTTGAAATTCAAGATGATTTGGTTGATAACACCCTCACTGTACCTGTGCCCAACGTACCACTAATGAAAAGTAAATACACCGACTATAAAATTGTACTTGATTCAGGATATTATGTGTCAACAGTATATGACCTGCCAAAATTTGAAAATGGCAAATTCTTTTATACCGATGTACTCAACAATGGTGTGATGCTCTTTTCGGCAGATGAAAAAGAGAAAAAGTTGAAATTTCGCTCACTTATTCAGGCAGATAGTATTGAGAAGCGCCAATTTGTGTCCGTTTCAGAGGAGATATATCAGCAATTTATCAATTCGGGATCGGTGTTTTATATAGCATGTGGCACATCGATGCTCAATAATGATAAGATAGGGATATCTTATTCATTGCCAAACATTTTTTATGATGGGCAGCAAGATAGCAATGTAGTTCGCATTGGATATAGGAATGAAGCTACATTAGTAGCACGAAATACCAAAACTCTTGAGCGAGATACTCTATCGGTATTTGACTTTGAGCTTGAAAAAAGTGACTATTTCTATGCGCATTACACATTTATGCCTTATGATGATAATATATTGATTGGATGTATAAAGCTTACTTGGCCAGTGGAAATAGAAGCTGAAGATTATAAAAATGATATTAACAAAAATCCATTTTGTGATCAGTTTTATGACACCGAAAATACTTTTATGGCTGTGTTTAGTAGAAAAACTGGTAAGTTGATTAAGCGTTTTGGAGCGATGGAAGAGTGTCAGCGCAAAAGTAGAACAGGATATTACTATGCTAAATCGGTAGCATGCACATGGGGCGATAGCATTCTTTATTGCAATGGATATACAGGGCAACTATATATATGTTCAAAAAACAATCTTGACAAATCAACAAATCATTATTCAGCATTTGACATTGATTGCACTGAATTTCCCCCTGTAGATTCTACTATGTTTTATACTTATGAGTATGTGAAACCATATAATAAGTTTTTCACAAGATGTATTGAAGATGTTAAGATGAATGATAGCAAGATATACTGCCTTGTGCGTTATGGGATGCCAAAAGACTCAAACGATCCATTTGACAGCTATTCGTTTATTACGATTGACCGAAAAATGGGCAAACGAACAGAGATGCTACTCCCTCGCTATGAAGGGTTGAGCATACTCGGATATGGATTGAAAGAGGAAAGCGGAATCATTGCCCCATTAATCTTCATGAAAAATGGTCATGAGCCATTTGTGCGTGTAATACATTAACTGAGATGGAAGAGTTAACATTTTATTTTTTTAGCGGACAATAATAATTCTTTTTTAGAAAGAATATTGCAATATCAATTCTTATGTTTGTAACATCAGCCACATAACGAAAAAGCGC
>JAVWYO010000158.1:0-3315 GCA_036661515.1 Muribaculaceae bacterium
TGGGGTTAAATTTCAGAACTAACGTTCTGAAGTGGAACGTCTTCGACGTTCTGCTGTGTGTGGAGTACCACAGAATAGGCATATTGGTGCTTTGCGCGTTTTCACTTTGGGGGGATTTGAGTGAAAAAAACAGGCTTGGTGTTGCATCGCAAACCAAGCCTGTTAGAAGAACATTTAACGTTTTATTTATTCAACTATCACTGCACGATTTAATTCGGGGTCAGTGAAACGATTGTTTTGGTCGCCTTCGGCTTTCTTAGAGAGACGTTTAGCATCGATACCATATTTGTTTACTAATAGGTCGTATACATATTGCATACGTTTTTCGCTGAGCTTTTGGTTGAACTCTTTAGAGCCAGTACCTTTATCAGCAGAACCTATAATAGTGAAATTCTTTGAGTCGTCGGCTTTGATGGCATTCTTAACGTAGAAATCAAGATTAGCAAGTTCTTTTTTGTCAAGCGTAGACTTACCGATTGTGAAGAATAATGCAACTGGAGATGCAAGAGTCTTGCCATTCTTTGTAACTGTAACAGTATTTGGTTTGATGTTCTTTGCAGCTTCAAGTTCTTCAGCTAATCTTTGAGCGTTAGCGTCAGCAGTGGCTTTGTCGTTTTCGAGTATCTTTATGCGATTTAGATAAGAAGAATAGTCGGCTGGTTGAGCGTGGCTAAATCCTTTTTTGCCTAAGCGAACTGTAATGCCAAGAGTTGCAGCAAGAGGGACATCGACAGAGTTGCCTATTGTTGACATATCCATAGAACCGCGACCAAAAGTAGAACGAAGTTCAAGATTGATGTCGATTACACGAGAAAGGCGGAACTTGTTTATAATACCCGCATTTACAGTGATTTCGTTGTTGACTGGAGCATCTTTGTACCAAAGTCTTGACCAACCAGCGCCCACGAAAGGAATAATTTCATATACACGGCTTTCGTTATAACCAGCAAAAGCACTACTAAGATTAAACATGAAGTCGCCATGAAGGTTCATAAAGTCGAATTTTTGTGTCGTAATACCACCATTAGCGTCAACTGCATAAGGGCTTGTGTATCTTGCACTATATTCGCGCATGCTTGGGCTGAAGTTAGCTTGTAGGCGAACTCCCATAGAAGGAGTGAACCACTTACCAATGCCTAAGTCAAAAACTGGGCGAATGCGATCGCCAAACTTTCCATCATTTTGTCCGCCTAAATACACCGATGCACCAGCACCAGCTTGAATAAACCAATTGTCCCAAAATTTATTCAAAACAATAGGTTGTTCTTTTGAATCCTTGACATTTCTCACTACTTGTGCTGAAGCACCTAAAGATACTGCAGCAATCATTAATGATAAAATTACTTTTTTCATTTCAAAATTTTTAAAATTATTAATAAATAATGTTTTATTAAACATAACGGTTTTACACTTTTTTATAGTCAAATATATTCCATATTTCAGAAACATGAATAGATGAAAATTATATATAAACGCCTACGCATACTAAATTTTTTTCCTGTACAATGAGAGCAATAGCACACTCTGCGTTGTGACCTCTGTCGCATTATCCTAAATATGTGCTATTACAAATGCCTCCATATATAAAGAGAGCATTCTACATAAATAGTACCATAAAAACATCAAACTATTTTATACAAAATTACTAAATATTTACAATACACCATAATACAAAGCCATTAAAATTGCGATTTTCTGTTATTTTTTTTCATTTTAAGCGTATGATTATAGTCATAGCACAATTTATTCATAAAATATTTGAATGGCATTTGCTATTGGCTGTGTTATGCGCGTTGGAAGGCTGTTTACGGTTTTAAAAAGGAGCCTATAATGAATGGGAATGTTGTGGAATGACATTATATGTAGGTTTGTTTCGGGAAATGTAGCTTTCCAATTTGCAATTTCTTTTTCTCGTCCTCGTAGCATCTTTATCTTTGCGGTGAATTTTAGAAACAGAATAAAAGGTGCGTATCTATCATATATGTCACTTCCTTGTGCTCGAAACCAACGGTCGAGTAAAATAGCACATGTGATGTGGTCTTTTAATATGCGTTTATGGCAACTTGTTGTGAGAGATGCCTTGCCTTGCTTACGATAGTGGTAATATGGTGTGTCTAATATAACGACATTGTTGCTTAATGTGAAAAGTCGCGCTACAATGGAAAGATCTTCCCAGCAATTTACGTTTTCAAGAACTTTTATGCCATTATCTGTGAATAAGTTGCTCTTTATTAGTTTGTTGCATAAGGAGAAATGAATGGCGTTGAGAGGGATTGTGTTTAACTCACAAATGTTTGTATTGGGGAAGTGTGAGATTGACTGTTTATCTTTTTTATTAACAAAGAATGGCGTACACACAATGTCGGCATTTGTCTTTTGTGCTTTGCTTATCATTGAGGCATAAGCATTGTGGTCTATCCAATCGTCGCCGTCGCAAAATGTGTAATAGTCGCCTGTCATAGATTCTATTGCAGCGTTTCGGGCATTGGCGAGCCCTCCATTAATAGTGAGCTTAATTATTTTTATTTGCTCTTTTCGATGTGGATATTTATTGATGGTGGCTTGCAGTGAGATGAGTGTGTCGTCGGTACTGCAATCATCAACAAATACGTATTCAATGTTGGTATAAGTTTGTTCTAATAATGAAGATGCACATTTTTCTATATATTTCCCGCAGTTATATATAGGTATTCCTACCGATATTTTATGTGTATCATTCATATTCGAGATTATTTAAAATAAATAACCTATGCCGAGAGTTATTCCACCGCTTGAGTAGCTTTTTATAAGAGAATATTTGCCCTCGACCAGTAGCTTTAATGTTGGTGTTGCCATATATTCAAATCCGCCGCCGAAATTACCTCCAAAGCGTTTGCTCGTTTCAGTTCCTTTTGCATCTCCAATTCCGCTTTGTCGCCAGCTTTGATATGTTATACCTACTAAAGGGTAAAAGTTTATCTGAGTAGTGAGCTTTAATGGGAAATGAGCATTTCCATTAAATTCAAAACTGCTTAGGTTATGGTGCTGGAACGCATATTGGAAGTCGGGAGCAAGACGAAAATACTTGCTGAAACGATATTGAAAATATATGCCAGCAATTCCAGATTGGTTACGAGTATTGTATCCGCCCATTAATCCCATCGTGCGTTCTCCACGTTGGGCAAAAGTTGTAGAAGGAATAAGAGTAAAAATAGCGATAAGAATCAATATTATTTTTTTCATACAAAAAAAGAATGACAGTTTTATAAAAATATCTACAAAGATATAATTATAACGCTCATCTTGTATATGTGTTGTGTAGTTTTTAAAGAAAAA
>JAVWYO010000159.1:0-3307 GCA_036661515.1 Muribaculaceae bacterium
CATCTTGCTAATATATAGGCATTTCAAGTATATTTGCTATATAGGGGCTTGTCTTTTTACTCAATATAAAAATATATTAGTGTCCGCTAAACTTCAAACAATGAATGGTTTTAGCGGACACTAATATGTGCAATTCCAATTTTAGCGGACAGCAATATGCTAAAATAGTTTATTGGGGTATTCGCCAGTGGTGATTAGGGTGGCGATTTTGTCGACTACGCCTTGCCGGTCGGCGGCGTAGGTGACGCCAAACCATTTTGAGCTGGTGTCGAGCACTTTGACTGTGGCTTGCCTCTTTTCTACCATTTCGTTTACTAAAAGTGGTATGTAAAATTCGGCTTTTAGGTTGTTGGCATTTGCTTTTACGAAGCGTATGAAATAATCTTCACTTTGCTTGAAGTAGTCGGGGGTGAAGCCCCACATGTTCATTGATACGGGTGTGTGGTCGGCTACGATTTGCTCTGTCCCGGTTTCATCTTTGAAGCTGATTTGTTTTGAGTTGTTCCATCCTATTGCGGTGCGTTCTACTACGGATGTTAGATAGCCGTCGGAATTGGTTTCACAAATGCCTCGTGCTACGGTTCCGCTTTCGCTGAGGGTGTTTCCGATGCGATAGCCTACCATGCAATACTTTCCTGTGGTGTCGGTGGTAGTAGAGAGTTCTTTGGCGAGGACTTCAAAGCTATGTCGTCCATAGAAGTCGTCGGCATTGATGATTGCAAAGGGTTCTTTTATTACGTCTTTGCCCATTAGGAGGGCGTGATTGGTGCCCCAGGGTTTTGTGCGCTCTGGGGGACATGTTATGCCTTGTGGCATATCGTTTATGGATTGGAATACTACTTCTACGGGAATATGATTCTCGTATTTTGATAATATTTTTGTGCGGAAGTCTTCTTCAAAATCTTTGCGGATTACGAATACTATTTTCCCGAAGCCACTACGTATTGCATCATATATTGAGTAGTCCATGATGGTTTCTCCATTTGGACCGAGTCCATCGAGTTGCTTGAGTCCGCCGTAACGGCTTCCCATGCCTGCGGCTAATACAAATAAAGTTGGTTTCATTCCTTTTTCTTATTTGTTTGTTATTGGTTTTTATTTCTGTGCGTTTATGCTAAATGAAAATTTTATTATCTGGTTATAGGTTGCTCCTGCGTGCAATTCTTGTGTGGGGAATTGGGGCTTATTGGGGGCATCTGGCATTCCTTGGCATTCTATGGCTACTCCGTCGTAGTCGTTGTAGCTGATGCCTGTCTTATTGTTTGGACAACCGCTTAACCAATTGCCTGTATAGACTTGTACGGCTGGCTGGGTGGTGAAGACTTCTAATCTGCGCTGGGTGTGGTCTTCGGTTAATGTCGCTACTTTTTGTAGCCTATCTTTTGCCCAATCTTGGATTACCCAACAGTTGTCGTATCCTTTGCCATAGTTGAGGGCGGGGAAATCGGTTTTTATGTCTTGTCCAAGTGGCTTTGCTTGTGTGAAATCCATTGGGGTGCCTGTCACGTGTTCAAGTGTGCCTATGGGGATAAGGGTGGAGTCGGTTGGTAGATAAGTAGTGCTATTTAGCCATAGTTTATGATGAAGAATTGTTCCTTGTCCTGAGAGATTGAAGTAGGTGTGATTGGTTAGATTTATAACTGTCGTTTTATCGGTGGTGGCGTGGTATTCTATTGTCAATTGGTTTTGCTCGCTCCAGGTATATGTGACGTGAGCGTTTAATGTGCCTGGATAGCCTTCGTAGCCATCTTTACTGGTGTGGCTGAAGATTACTTTGCCTTGATTTTCGTCGAATTTGCTATCCCATAGTTGATTTTGGAATCCCATTGGGCCTCCATGTAGGGCGTTGGGACCATTGTTTATGGCTAACTGATATTCTGTGCCGTCTAATGTGAATTTTCCGTTGGCAATGCGATTAGCATAGCGTCCTGGCGTTTTTCCTGCGCAGGGTCCATCGTTAAAGTAATCGGTGGCATTGGCGTAACTGATTACAACGTTGTCGAGGTTGCCATGCACATCGGGAACGATTATTGAGATTATTCCTGCACCGAGGCTGGAGAGTTCGACGATTGAGCCGTGGCTGTTAGTTATTTTATATAAAGTTATCTCGCCATAAATAGACGAGATAACTTCTTTTGCTATTTTCATATCTTTGCGTTATTATAGTCTTCTTGCTCCATCTGAGATTACTACTTCTATGATGCGTGGTTCGTGTCCATATTTTGCGTTGAATTTATTCATAGCTGTTGCTATAAAACTATCATAAAGGTCGTCTTTTACCAGATTAATGGTACATCCGCCAAAACCTCCGCCCATTATGCGAGAGCCTGTAACGCCACATTCTTTGGCTATGTCGTTGAGATAATCAAGTTCTTCGCAGCTTACTTCATATAGCTTTGACATGCCGTAGTGCGTTTCATACATGCGTGCGCCAACTGTTTCATAGTCGCCTTTTTCCAATGCGGCACACACGTCGAGAACGCGCTTTTCTTCGCCTATTACGTACTGGGCTCGCATATAATCTTCGGAGCTTATATTTTCTTTTATGGATTCAAGTTGCGCCATTGTTGCTCCGCGTAGGGTTTCTTGTCCAAGCATTTTGGCTACACGTTCACATGATTCTCTTCGTTTATTGTATGGGGAATCTACGAGTTCGTGTTTTACTTTACTATCAAGAAGTACGAGTTTATATCCTTTGGGATTGAATGGGAAATATTCATATTCGCTTGTTAAGCAGTCAAGGCGCATTAGGCAACCTTTTTTGCCGAAAACTGAGGCAAATTGGTCCATTATACCACAATTAACGCCACAATAATTGTGCTCGGTAGATTGTCCTATGCGTGCGAGTTCAAATTTATCTATTTTGTTGTCATTGAACATGTCGTTCATTGCAAAAGCAAAGGTAGATTCAAGGGCTGCTGAAGACGACATTCCAGCGCCAAGTGGCACATTCCCTGCAAACACTGCATCAAAACCTTTTACTACGCCTCCTCGCTTTTGAACTTCGCGACATACGCCAAATATGTATCGAGCCCATTGATTCTTGGGCGCATCTTCTTCTCGAAGGCCAAACTCTACATATTCATTTATGTCAACCGAGAATACTCGCACAATATCAGTGTCATTAGCCTTGATTTCTGCCATTATAACCTTATCAACCGCTCCAGGAAACACAAATCCTCCATTATAGTCGGTGTGCTCTCCTATCAAATTGATACGCCCTGCCGAAGCATACATCGCCCCGTCACTCCCAAAACGCTCCCCAAATTCTTTCCGTATTTCCTTTTCCATCGTATTTATGGTTTTT
>JAVWYO010000160.1:0-3294 GCA_036661515.1 Muribaculaceae bacterium
GAGGCTACTCTAAAACGAGCCCTAAAGAATTTTCATTGGTGCATAATAAGATAAATTTTGTTACTCATACCATGAAATTAGACAAAAAAAGAGGATGAATAATTTAATCACCCTCTTTCGTATATATATATATGGTTTTTGCTAACTTTTGATGTTTTTGTTAGTTAACATTGTGCCTTTGTATTCTCCTGTCAATGTGCGCAGGAATGCTACAATCTTATCAACTTCTTGTTGAGGCAAGTCAAGCCCCAATTGATACTTAGCCATTGCACGAACGGCATCGTCCATCGTAGCCATGCTACCATCGTGGAAATAAGGAGCCGTAAGCTCAATGTTTCTCAATCCTGGTACTTTGAAACGATTACGGTCATGCTCAATCTTAGTTTGCTTGAACCTACCATTATCCTCTTCTGTCTTTTTTGCCTTTCTATCAGTAAAGTAGTTAGCTTTTACACCAATCAACTCGTATGATTTGCCACCAAGTATCTCACCAACGTGGCATGTGGCACAATTGTACTTTTTGAAAAGCTCGTATCCAGCAATTTCATTTGCGGTAATGGCATTTTTCTGACCTTTCAAGTAGCGGTCAAACCGAGAATTAGGTGTTAACAGCGTCTTCTCAAATTCCTGAATAGCATTTGTGATATTTTTTTCGCTCAAGCCATCAGGATATACTTTATTGAATGCTAATACGAAATTTTTATCTTTTGCCAATTTATTAATAATCTGGTCAAATGAAGTGCAAGCCATTTCCACCGGGTTTAATGGAGGTCCTGCTGCTTGGTCGGCAAGAGTTCCCGCACGTCCGTCCCAGAATTGAACAAAATTGTAAGCTGCATTATATACAGTTGGAGCATTTACTCCACCAAACTGTCCACCTACGCCTTCGGAGTATTGCTTATTATCTACACCCCCAGTGTCTAATCCATGGCAACTTGCACACGATATAGTGTTGTCGGCCGATAATCGCGTGTCGTGATATAGTAAGTTTCCAAGAACTACTTTACGCACATCTACTGCGATAGAGTCAGCAATTGGGCGAATAGGTTCATTCTTAAAATCAGGAGCCACAGAGGCATCGGTGTATAGCGTCATACGATGATTCTTCACCCAGCTAAGAGCTATTTCTTTTTTTGCATCTGTAAGAGAGGAGCCCCAGTGTACCAAGTAATATTTTGCTTGTGGCATTGTCCCATTAAGTATTACACTTTCAACTTTTGCTACATCAACAGGATTAAGAGGTCGTCCAGCTTTCATATCTTCTGCCATAGGAGTCATATCGAAGACTCTATAAGCATTGCTCACATCGTCCATTACGATTTTTCCTGCAATAGGGAAACTTGCATAGAATGGAACGTCGGGTGTCGATGTATGACATCTAAGGCACCCCGCATCTGAAATAAGTTGCTGCATTTGGGCGTTGGCTTCCAAATCAGTCGAAGGCACTCGGTTCATGAGCCGATATGTGACTGCTAATGCTGCCACTATTGCCAACAGTGCAATGATTAACTTTGTACTTTTCTTCATTTCACATTTGTTTGATATTAATTATTACGATTATATAAGTGTACACTTTGTTGTGCTGCTGGTAAATAATTCACGCCATACCAGCACATTTGTAATGCTAAAAAAGAGACTATTAGTATTGCATACAGGCTCTTTCGTCCCGTTTTTCCAAAAAGACGAAGATGAATATATAGTAGATATCCCATCCATGTTATCACAGCCCAAGTCTCTTTTGGGTCCCAACTCCAATAGTTTCCCCACGCTTCTTTTGCCCATAGCGAGCCAAGAAGCATGCCTATTGAAAGGAATGCTACTCCAGCGTATACGAGATTGTCTGCTGTGTTTAGATACTCTTCTTTATGCTTAAAGAATCCTGTTATTGCAATAATAAAAGCACAACCGAGTACTGAATAAGAAAACATATACACCGTTACATGAGGAATAAACCACACACTCTGCAACGCAGGCATTAGTGACTGATCGTGAATCTCAGGCTTCATAATATTGATTATTACAAACACGGTTGAAAGTAGCGTTGAAAATGATAAAATCCATCGATACCTCCACCTAATATATGTTATTAATCCAGCAATGCCCATGAAAAAGGAATACCACAATCGGGTTTCGCCCATAGTGCGTAGCGGGGGACGTTGAAGAAATGTCCATAGACCTGTGATAAATATACCAAGAACAATTATTCCACATAGAGTAAAGCATATTGCACCTTTACTTTTCGATGATGTTCGAAGAGCAAATACTGCACCTGTTATCCATAAACAGATAGAAAGCAGTGCAAATACATAAAAATTATCCCAATTTATCATACTCGTCTACGTCCTTTAATAAACAATAATATAGCGCCTACAAGCATCATCAAAATACCTGCCACTGTTACATACTTCCATGGTTGTCTTACAATTTGCAAAATGCAATAATTGCTATCATTCCCTTTCTGAATATCGTAACTGGTGAGATACACATCTTCCCCAAATCGGTGTGCATAGGGGTGATTCACTTCAAGTAGAGCATTTTCTTTTCCTAAACGTATATCTGCTGCAAATCTCGATGGACGACCGTTAGGGTAGTATTCTACTGTAAACGAATTAAGCTCCATTTCATAATCAAGGTAATGAGGCATGCCATTCTCATCGTATGCTTCTTGTGTGGGTTCTCCTTTTGAAACGGCTATACGCAAAGTCTGTGTGTCACTACTTCCAATAAAGCCTCCAAATAGGGCAAGCCATAGTCCTACGTGGTGCAAAATGAAACGCCAGCGCATATGTTTCTTATATTTATAAGCATTAAAAATTATCATTGCAAGATTACTCAATAATAATATTATTATAGCTATAAATATCCATGATGTGATAAAATTATAACATCCAAATGAGGCTAATACTCCCTCTCTACTGTTAGCTTCTATCTCGGATAATTGAGGGAAAAGCCCTATTATCAAACTGCTTACAATAAACAAAATGATTGATAGAATACTTGTCTTAGGCGAACAAAGGAATTGAGTGAATACTGTGCTTCGATATTCCTTATATAAAATAAATAAGACAAAAAGCCATATTACCGCAAAAATAACATTTAGCGGAAAAGCCATGAATGAGACGGGAAAGTTCCCAATAATGAGTTGTAATATCGAGGCTATTAAAAGATAGCCTATTACAAATACGTAGCACATATTAAAGCATCTTGATTTTATCTTTAGCTGTGGGCAAAGTTATAAAATAAATGATGGTTTTATTATATACATCTTAACTTATATACTATATATATTTTTCA
>JAVWYO010000161.1:0-3213 GCA_036661515.1 Muribaculaceae bacterium
TTACCAGGACAAGTGCGTTTCTACGTCAAAGATACAGGTATTGGAATACCTGATGTTAAAAAAAATCGTATATTCAGCCGTTTCGAGAAATTAGACGATTTCGCTCAAGGAACTGGACTTGGACTTTCTATATGCAAGGCTATCGCTAACGCTACCGGTGGCGATATTGGCTTTGAATCCACCGAGAATGTCGGCTCTGAGTTTTGGTATATCGGATACACCGAAGTCGATTATATCGAAAAATCTAAAAATTTAGACACAAAAGATGAGACTCCAACTACCGACCTGAGCGACACCAAGACAACTAAAGATTATAACAATTTAAATATTCTTATTGCCGAAGACAACGACAGTAACTTCCTTTTAATAAAAACTATCCTAAAAGGAAACACAATAACTCGCGCTATCAATGGTGTCGAAGCTGTTGAAAACGCGAAAGCAAACCTATTTGATGTTATTTTGATGGACATGAAAATGCCAATTATGGGAGGTTTAGAAGCAACATATCTTATCCGAGAATTTAATAAAACAATACCAATAATAGCAATCACCGCAAACGCATTCAATGCCGATAAAGACGCTGCTTTTGCAGCTGGATGCAACCATTTCATGACAAAGCCTATTAACAAGCAACAACTAATAGAAACCCTATCCACAATCTAAGAAGCTATTTTAGCTATTTGCCATAGAATTATCTTTTTTATTATCAATTAGCGACAAAAAGGTGATAATTTAAAATAATAATTCGCATTATCACAAAAAAATATCACAATTTGTTGCCTATTTATAACAGATGTCATAAATTTGTCGTCTAATTAACTAAAATTTATTCAAATGAAGAAAAGATTACCAATTTTGCTTATGCTATGTATTATCTCTCTATATAGCATGGCTGCCGATTTTATAATTGACAACGTTACCTACACTGTGATTCGTGATGGAGCTGTGGGAATAAAAGATGTGAATGCTGACCAAACCGAATTTAATATTCCTGCAACTGTTACAAATGCTGGCGTCACCTACGACGTGAAAAGAGTAGAAGAAGAAGCATTCAAATACACAAACGCTACATCTATTATTTTGCCTAACAGCGTCGATACTATTATGAATGGTGGAATATATTCTTGTCCCAAATTGCTTCACGTGAAGCTCCCTAATAATCTACAATATATTGGTCGCTACGGCTTATCTTCAAACAATGTTTTAGCAAGTGTAGAACTGCCAACAACTCTTACTGAAATACCAAGTAGCTGCTTTAGCTCTTGCTACAAATTAGCTGATATTAGGATCCCTGAAGGTATTAAAACTATTGGTAGTGGGGCTTTCTATAAATGTGCTATTAACCAAATGGTTGTACCTGAAAGTTGCGACAGCATTGCAAAAACAGCATTCCTATTTTGTGCTAAATTAGAAGAAGTAAAATTGCCTTCAAAGCTATTCCATTTAGGCGATGGCGCATTTAATGGTTGCACTGCTTTAGGTGCTATTACACTACCTCCAACACTCGAATTTATTGGAGATGAAACATTTTTAGGCTGTTCTAAGATAACTTCTATGGAACTGCCTGCTTCTCTAAATCATATTGGAAATGGCGCATTTGCAAAAACTGGTATAACGCAATTTACCGTAAATCCTGCAAACCGTGATTTTGTTGCATTATCTGGCGTAGTATACTCTGACGATAAATCAATCCTTTGGGCTTATCCTTCTAAAGGCGCTACAACATATAGCGTAGAAAAAGGGTGTATAGGATTAGGAGGAGGATCTTTCTGGGGTGCCAACATTCAAGAGCTAACAGTTCCGGAGGGCATGAAAGCTTTTGACAGTTATACATTCTGCGAATCACAACTTGCAAAGATAAACTTCCCTAAATCTTTAGTATTCATGGGTGATCAAGCTCTCGCTGGAACTCAGTTTACATCTATATCTCTGCCTGAAAATTTATTTTATGTAAGCGACGGACTTCTTGCTTGGAGTAAAAAACTAAAATCAATAACATTACCATCAGGAATTATTGGCATTGCAAATCACGCATTTCAAACATGTAGTGCTTTAACCGAAATACATTGCTTAGGCTCTGTGCCTCCTGTCATTGATGAATATTATGACGAGGAAGATAACCCTTTTGGATATATAACTCGTGATAATGTCACCGTTTCAATGCCTGCTGGATATAAATCAGCATATAAAAATAGTGATTGGTCTGATTTGTTTTCTAATTTAGTAGACTCCGAAAAAGCTCCTTTTGCATATGCCTCAATAACTCCTGCCGCTGGCACTAAGTTAAAAGCCTTTGAAGGAGTAACACTAAATTTTGCTGAAAACGCAACTATAATAACTAAAGAACCTACTTTAGAACTAAGAAAAGTAAATGTAATGACTGGTGCTCTTGTTTCTGTCGACAATTGGTTGGCAGTTTTCCAAAATAGCGCCGACAAGAAAGTTGTAAATATAGTTCCATGCGATTACGACCTATTTGTATCTCCTGTTAAATTAGATGATAAGGTTGATTATTATTTGACAATCCCTGCTGGAATAATTAAAAATGCCGCAGGCAACTTAAATGAAAAATATATCCTTCATATAATTGGAGATAAGACTAATGGCATCACCGTAATTGAAGGTGAAAAAGAATGTAGCGCAATAAAAGATGGTGAAAACATAAACGTAAATCTTGGCACATTAAATGCAAGTACCGTCGCAGTTTATGACGCTAAAGGTCAACTTATAAATCAAATAAATAATGCCAACGAAACCGTTACATTCAACTTAGCTGGCATCAAAGGTCTTTGCATTGTAAAAATTATAAGCTCTAATAAAGTATCAACATTCAAAGTAATGATGTAATATAAGAGACTCGATAAATCTATTCTAATTATTAGTGTCCGCTATTTATGTTTTAGCGGACACTAATATTTTTGCGTAATTAAATTAGTGCATATTTAACTTTCTCAATCGGTTTTTATTAATGTAGTTGATATATTGAAGGATTGTAAGAGCACTAATCTTCCCGATGATTCGGGTAATAAATCCAGTTGTACGCTCGCACTTATACGGTCTCCGAATAAACTGCAATCATGATATTCGTATTTGACATCATTCAAATATTTAAAATTTTCCGCTGACCCATTATTTTTTAATTAAATTAAAACAGCTTCTAAGATGCTCTGCATATATGCGACATGCCTCCTCTACCATTTTTGAGCAGGGACG
>JAVWYO010000162.1:0-3208 GCA_036661515.1 Muribaculaceae bacterium
TCCTTTCATCTGGAAATATGGCAAATACTGATTGGGCAAAGTATTGATAATAAATCATTACAGTATATAAAACAACAATGGCTACCTCGCAATGAAGTAGCCATTGTTGTTTTTGTTACTGCGATTAGTGACGCTTTGGTTGTTTCTTGCCACCTCGTTCATGCCCTCCTTTACTTGGAGATGAGCTACGTTCGTTGCGTTGTTGCTGTTGAACTCGCTTTGATTGTGATTGAGTACGAGGCTTTGCATCTATTTTGTGTGTCCCTGCTGGGTGGTTCTTATCAATTAAAGCGAAGTCTAATTGTTTCTTGACTAAATCGGCACGGGCAATTTGTATTGTCACTTTGTCACCAAGTTGATAACGTCCTTTCTTGCGACGCCCTATTAGACAATAGTTCTTTTCGTCAAATTCATAATAGTCATCTTCGAGGTCACGAACGGGGACAAGTCCCTCGCACTTATTCTCATCGAGTTCTACATATAAGCCCCATTCGGTAACGCCCGAAATAACGCCTTCGTATATTTCACCAAGACGTTCACCAAGATATTCAACTTGTTTATATTTTATAGAAGCTCGTTCGGCATTTGCTGCGAGCTGTTCCATATCGCTCGAATGCTTACATTCTTCTTCAAGCTTTTCGGCATTGACACTTCGTCCACCAGATAAATATCTTTCGAGGAGTCGATGTACCATCATGTCGGGATAACGCCTAATTGGAGAGGTGAAGTGGGTGTAATAGTCAAATGATAGTCCGTAGTGCCCAACGTTTTCGGTTGTATATATTGCTTTAGCCATTGAGCGAATAGCAAGAGTGGAGATAAGGTTTTCTTCACCTGAGCCTTTTACTTCTACAAGGAGTTTATTTAGCGAACGATTAACATCATCGCGCTTACCCGTAATTTTTAGTTTGTGACCAAATCGACGTGCAATTTCGGCAAAATTCGACATCTTATCGGGATTTGGCAAGTCGTGTACACGATATACAAATGCTTTAGCCTTTTTACCCGTTTTTCCTATTCTCTCGGCAACAGTTCTATTAGCAAGTAGCATAAATTCTTCAACGAGTTTATTAGCATCTTTTGATTCTTTGAAAAAGACGCTTACAGGCTTCCCTTTATCGTCGATTTCAAAGCGTACTTCAACACGGTCAAATTCAACAGAACCGTTGTCGTATCTATTTTTGCGTAGAGCTTTTGCTAATTGGTCGAGCTTTAGTATTTCGGTGTTGTACTCTCCGTTACCAGTTTCAATAATTTCTTGCGCTTCCTCGTAAGAGAAACGACGGTCACTCTTTATAACTGTACGGCAAATATCAGATTTAATGACCTTAGCATTTTCGTCCATTTCAAAGATGCACGAGAATGTGAGTTTTTCCTCGTCGGGACGTAGTGAGCATATTCCATTACTCAAATGCTCTGGTAGCATTGGGACAACACGGTCAACGAGATACACTGAAGTGGCTCTACTCTCAGCTTCTTTTTCAATAATAGAACCCGGCGTTACGTAGTGCGTTACATCGGCAATGTGGACACCTACTTGCCAGTTGTCATTAGGCAACTTTGCGATAGATATTGCATCATCAAAGTCTTTGGCATCTTTAGGGTCGATTGTGAAAGTAGTTACATTTCGGAAGTCTTTACGAGCAGCAACGACTTCGGGCGTGATTCCTTCATCAATCTTAGATGCTTCTTTTTCTACCTCTTCGGGATACTTATATGGTAGGTTGTATTCGGCTAATATTGCATGAATCTCGGCGTTGTTTTCACCAGCCTCACCAAGTATGTCTACAACTTGTCCTACGGGGCTATTAGCATCATCAGGCCATTCAATTATTTTTACAATAGCTTTATCGCCCGATTTACCGTTTTTGAGTTTATTTCGAGGAATAAAAATATCGGTAGCAAGAAATTTACTATCGGTAATAAGGTGAGCATAATATTTTTCTACTTGAAGAGTACCAATAAATACTTGATCTTTCTTTTGTATTATTTCTACAACTTCGGCTTCTGGCTCACACCCTTTACGCTTTGCGCTGATGTGTACTTTCACTTTATCGCCATTAAGAGCATGCATAGAGTTGCGTTCGGCAATGAATATCGCTTCATCTTCCTCTTCAAGGATTACGCTATTCTTTCCATTGCTACGGCGAATAAATGTTCCAATAGATTGTGTTCCGCGAGATTTACCTTTAAATTTACCTGGAGTTACTTCGGAAAGGAATCCATCGAGAGCGAGTTCTTCAAGAATTTCTACTACGATAGATCTTGCTTTTGGCGTTTCGGCACCCACCCCTGCTGATACTTGCTTGTAATTATATGGAATATTATTCTCATTATTGAAGTATTCAATTACAAGATTCTGAAGGTCTTGTTTATTCAATTTTGAGGCTGACGGTTTATTTGCCATAATTATGTTGTATTATTTTTATATCGAATAAAAAATGGTATTAATGCTAATTGGCACTAAACGATTACAAATATATAAAGTTATAACAAATAATGTGTATCGATTACGATAAAAAACTCATCTTTGACACTTTAAGGTAGAAAACAGAGCCTTAGAGACTGTGTTGCAGCGGGTTAAAGCTCTGTTAAAATTTGCTATTTAGTAGTATACAAACCCGCTTTTGGCAGGCAGTTTGAGCTATTTTTTCATTTTTTGTTTAGTGATTATTTGCCTGTCGGTGTTGAAGCCTGCTACATCGTGCAGAAAATCAGTAAGTTGACTTCTGCTATATGCGGACATGAATCCTTCTTCGGAAGTTTGACACTTTCTTTCAGCTGATTGCATAATTTAACCTATTTTAAAGTGTCAAAATCCAGCGTAGCCTAAATAATAAATACATCTTTGTTTGAGGGGGTAAAGTTACTAAAAAATGCCGATTTTATTTTTTTAATACTCCTTTTATCATACGTGTCCGAACTTTTTCAAAAAAGATGCTGATTCGGGAATTAAACGCAGAAAAGTCTTGAAAAGGGAGTGGTTTTGTATTGACGTACAAACAACCCCTTAACAAGACTTTTCAATTATGGACACAAAGTTAAGCAAGAAAACGGATATTCCTGTATTCAAGCAGATTTTAGATATTCTGTAATTATTTGAATAACTCATGGAGTTCTTTGTTAGATAGCTTGCCAATCCAATTCTCGCCGGAAGCGACTGTGAGATCGGCTAATTGACGCTTCTCTTGTATCATAGCATCAATTC
>JAVWYO010000163.1:0-3205 GCA_036661515.1 Muribaculaceae bacterium
ACTCCTGCGCCAGAGGCATTAGAAACAATAATTTCGCGCCCTGAAACAATAATTGAAGCTGAACTTTTAATGTTCTCAACCGAAGATGGTTTGTAGTCTACAGTCGCGGGAGTAGATACGCGCACTTGTGCGCTTGGATATATCGACTCTATTGTGTAGTCGTATTTACCATAAGATGGTAGTTTGTCAGAAAATTCTCTTGCATTTCCGCCTAACAATCTCACAAAGTCACCATTGCGCATCACGCGATAGTGCGATGGGATAGGGGCATACGGGTCAACAGTGGTAGCTTCGTCTCCAAATAGAAGTGTAACATACCAGTTGAGGTTTGTAGGGACATCAAATGTAGTGTACTTGCTCACAGGTTCCCAATTTACTCCATCAAGAGAGAAGAGGTTGTTTCTGGGAGTTTCCGTCTCACTTCGATCAAAGCATATAAAACTTTTCTCGCCAACAATGTGAAAGACGACAAACAATGAGTCGCCTTCAGCAACTGTTACTGGATTTTTTAATTCTATAATATGTCCTGTAATACCAGTAGGTTTAATAGCTTGATCTGAGCAAAGCTGTTTATTTTTATATACAGATACATGCATGCTCTCGAAATGTGTTGAAGACAATATGTTTATTATTTTGAGTTGTTGCTTTGCAACTGGACTTAATTTTTTAGCACTCCAGTTTGTGGCAATATAGTGTTCTTTAACATCTGGCGAGAGATAATTAAATTCTACGACACTGGTTGCATTATGATGGTGGATGACTGATGTTGGTGGATTCCACTTCAGTAAAGATGTATCATTGCTAAGAGCGGCAGAGAAATTCTTTGGAGCCAAATATGAATCAGTAACGAGGAACGTTTTTTCATCGCTACGTGCTAATTTTTCATTAATATTTCTTTCGATTTGATATTTGTGAGTCCCAGTACTAACATTTCTAATAATTATTTCGCTTTCGAATTGTTCATGATTGACGAATTTTCCATCTTGATAAACGGTTACATAATCTTTTATGTCAGACTTGATTATAACATCGCTTCCTCCTTGAAAAATCTGAGTAATCTGAGGTTTTGGAGTAAACAAGGGGGCTGGAATCATCTCAAAAGTAGTTTCATAAGATGGATTAGACTCGCGTCCATTTACGGTTGAGGTGACGGCAAATGTATGAGAGCCTTCTGAAATATTATCAATCCTATAACTTGTTCCCATGAAAGGATTATCATTTATCTTTATCCCATTTTGATATATATTATATCCAAGTATATTGCGCTGAGTTGTTGAATAGGTAATAGGAGATTCAAATTCTAATGAAATAGCAAAGTTCCCATTTTGTTTTACTCCCTCTATGTCGACTTCCTTCCAGGTTTTTCCATCTTCTGAATAGTAATTTGCCTTTTCGCAAAACGTATTCGTGTCGCATTTGACACCAGAATCAGGTGAATAGATATCTATAAATGTTTCTAAAGTGGGATCAAATTGGGCACTTACAGAAGAAAAGTCTATTTTTATTATTGGTAAAATATTATTTTGACCTATTACAACTTTTTGGGTGCTCAATATTTTTCCGCCGTTTGTCAGAGTTATAGTTGCTTCAGAATTGTTTCTTAAAGTAGTATATATCTTTATATAAGCTAACTTTAACTTAGTCACTTCTCTAAATTTCTCTGGAGTAAAACGGGTGCGATAGTAATATATATCCTCAAAACAATTGGCCGTATTTTGACCGTAACCCAAGCTTACTGAAACATTTTCATAAGGACTATCCCATTTCAGTTCAATGCTATTGCTGATACCAAACCGTGATGAAAATAGATTAAAAGGAGCATAAAGGTCATCATTACCCGTAACTGTATTAGAAGCATGAGATTCAGTTGAGCCGTAGAGAGCTGTAAGGTGATAATTCTTGTGTGACTTAGCTTTTGTAAATTGATATTCACAACTGTTTGCGTCAATTTGTGCTATCTTCTCATTGTCGCCATATAGTTGATACCCTGTTAGCCCAGATTTTTTTTCTGGGGCTTCCCATGTAAATTTACATTTATCATTATCGATAATTCTCCATAGACGGGTAGGGGTAGAAAGTTGTGCGGCAGATATGGCAGCATAGGAATTAACATGACCAGAGCCATATATATTATTTTTTAGTTGTGTGTATTTTGTAGCTGTATTTTGAAGGATACGGTCGATTTGTACAATGCTTAGTCTTGGATTTGCCTGCTTGAGTAGAGCTACTACACCAGCAACGCAAGGGGTGGCCATTGATGTACCTGACATAGTTTTATATCCGCTGGTATTGAGATTAAGTGAAAGTACGTTTAAACCTGGAGCAACAACATCTGGTTTTATTAGTCCAGGCATAGCTTTATTAGCCACGGGGTAATCGTCATAAGGAGCATACTCCCAAAATGCGGGGCCGATAGATGAAAATACGGTGATAAATCCTTTGTTTTCTGTAGCTCCAACTGTGATAACAGAAGAAGTCCCTCCACGAATAGGGGTTTCAGGTGCAATCCATGGCGATGGGATAGCACCAGGCATATTGTCAATTTGGGCGAGGCTTTGGTTATTAGTTCCATTAATATTTTTACCATCATTTCCAGCAGCAATGATGGCTGGAATATTAAATAAAGCGAGATCATCAAATGCTTGACGTACTAAATTTCTTGTTTGAAAAGACAATCCTTCAAATCCAAGTGAAGCACTTATTATATCAGCATTATTGCGTGTTGCAAAGTCAATTCCTTTAAGTATATTACTTAATTTACCAGCCTCATCTTTGTCTAATACGCGAATTATCATGATAGTTGCGTCGGGGGCAACACCACAAGAAACATTCCCCGTGCGTTTCCCTGCGATGGTCCCAGCAGAATGGGTTCCGTGTCCTGCTTCATCCATTGGGTCGTTGTCATTGTCTGCAAAGTCCCAACCGTAATGTGGATATTCAGTAGACAGCCACAGATTTCCTTGTAGATCGGGATGATTGTAATCTACCCCTGAATCAAGAATAGCGACTAAAACTCCTTTTCCTGTTATCCCAAACTCATTCCACACACGAGGTGCTTCGATATAATCAATATTCCAAGCAGTAGTGGGAGCTGTTGTGCGAAGGGCAGGAGTTGGCTCGCTAATATTACTATTATTCTCTGGAATATTTAAATTAGCAGTGTGGTCAATGTCTATCCATAGCACCTGATTGTGTTGTTGCAACT
>JAVWYO010000164.1:0-3188 GCA_036661515.1 Muribaculaceae bacterium
CCGTCAATATTAGCATCATATTCTATGTTCTTGGTCCATTCGTTTACTTGCACGACTCCATCGTCGCCGGCTGGGTCTTTATCCCATATTCCGCCTGATTCCCAGTCAAGCACGCTATATGTGATGACGAGGCTGGCGGGTAGCACCTTGATGCGCATAGCATGAAGCACATTGCGCTGAATGGCAAATGCTTTGGTAGCATCTATCATGCTTTCTATCGGAATTTCATAGGCCATGTCATGTCCGCCAACGTTGAGCCGTATTACGAGCGTCGTGGCATTGGTGTTTAGCAAGCCACAGTCATGCTCATAGAGATATGCTTTGTAGCATGAGAGCATGTTCTGTGCGTCGCTAAATGTGGGGAGCAAGTCGGGGTTGAAAACCGTTTGCTCCGTTGTGCTGGTGAGTGTAGTGCCATCGACTGGGCGGCCTACACTCCAATCTTGATTATGAGGGAAGTACCAGCTGTGTAATGGTGTGTTTTTAATTCGCATTCCTAATATCTTTACCGCGCGTGTCGATAGCTCGGCCGATTTTGCCATGCTTACTGCTACCTTTGATATTGCGCGCTTGATGCTTATAGAGAAAGTGCTGTTGATGCCACGTAGTACGGTGATGGGCTCTTTCCCTGTAAATGGTAGTAGCGACTCTGCGCCATAGCTTTTGGCATTGCCAAGTGTAAGTTTATCGAGCTCGGTGTGGTGTGATATGGCATTGAGTGCTGCGGTGTTCTCGGCATGCTCATTGCCTACGACACAAAATAATTTTTCGCCCGATATCACTGTAATCTTTTTGGTGTAGGGGTTGGCTATTCCTTGCGCTGGCTCATCTATTATGTTCTTTTCGATGTAGCCTTTGGCATTGAATATCATTATGCGCAGTTTGCCTATCTTGCGCTCACTATCGTCGCCAAGCTCGGTGTTTGCACTCTTGGAGCCTATCTTTAGCGAGATGTCGACCTGCTCGGTGGGCTCGTCACTCATGGGCTCTTGCGTGCAACCACACAAGATGAGTAGCAGAAGGCTTCCTAAGTAGAATATATATTTTATGTGAGCTATTTGCTTCATTTTATGTGATGTCAATTTATTTCACTATCTACGTTTTGCACTACATAGCCGTTGACTGTAATTTTTACTCCTAAATTTGACGAGATGTCTACCTCGATGTCAAATGTCTCATACTTAAGGAAGTCATAGTCTGTCGTTATGTTGGGGTGCTTCATTATGGCCTTTATGGGGTCGATGTCTACCAAATTATATCCCAAATCTTTTGATTCGAGAATAAGGTGAGAGCCCGATATAGTGGTTTGAAGTGCAAGGGTCTTGAGCGTGGAACGATATATCCCGTTTTCAAAACTCTCTTCTTGTGGCTTATATATTATAGACGGTATCGTGAGGTCTATGATATTATTAAAATTAAAACCGCCGTTCTTGATTTTTAAATAACTATCAAGCGACGTTATGCTTTTGGATAGGTTTTCTTTATAACCTATAACCGTGAAATTGATTGTGTTACAATCCTTTACTAATGATATTAAAGTGCTTTCGCCTTGGTTCTTTACCTCTACGGCATGGGCACGATAATAATATAAATCTTCAAAGTCATCGCTCACCGTGTAGTCGTTGTGGCGTATTTGAAGACGTATGTCTTCGATGCGGCTTACCCCTGCGTGAAATCCCGCTTCGTGGTCGCTGGCATCATTATCAAATATCTTATATGAATCCTTTTTCCCTGCCCACACTAAAAAACAATATTTGCCTGGCTCCAGGTTTAAATACATTTTGTAGTCGTTTTTGAGGCGCTGGTCACTGGTCGTTATCGTTTTTACAAAAAATCCATCTTTATAAAAAATATATACATCTAAGCATGTCACCTCCTGCTCAAAGAGATTTACTCCTTCGGGATTGAGTGTATATTCAAATTCTAAATAGTGACCAGTGGGGCACTCATTAAAAGGCTCTTTCGTGCAACTCCCTAAGAATAGCAACGCAAGTAGCGATATGTAGATGCTTCTAAAAATCATTCTGCTTTTTAATATATTATATAAAAAAGGGTTGGCGGGTGGTTCTCTCACCCGCCTTCCCTTGCGGACAACGATACTCTTATTTAACTAATTTCATGATCGGTTCCTTGCATAGTCCAAGGCAATATCTCAATCGTTACACTGATTTGTGTATCTTCTTCTACTGGATCAACTGGGTCGGTTGGAATCTCTGGAGATCCAGGACCATTAATCTTTGTGATATTCAATACATAATATGAATTACGTTTTACCGATTTGCTCTTATCTGTATTTTGTACCCAAATGCGATAATAACCTACACCAGAAGTATAAATTTTTGAAAACTCTGCTTTTTTAGTATCGTCGGTTGCATATGTGTTATAAGCAGTTGTACTCCAATAATAATTGGTAGACTTTTGCACATAGAATGAAGCTCCTTGTGTTCCTTTCCCTTTAGTCAATATATTACCTGCAGCATCAGCAGTTAAAACAACTTCTGTTGGCGTGAAATGACCTTTTATGATTGCAGCGGTCGTGTTTCCTGCATGTTTGGCATTTACGTTATTTTCTAATGCAAAATAACCATTATATGTTGTGCTCGTTGCTGTAGATATGTTAACAGCACTCCATTTGCCATAGGCGGTCTCATCTTTTGATAAAGCTGTGTAGTGCTTTGCGAAATAAGTAACAAGATCTCCGGCATCTGTAGGAACAATCGTTGCAGGAGTTATAATATTACCTCCCGATTTTTGTTGTACAAGATAAGATGTCTTTGCAATAGCTGCAAGAGTAAATGTCCTGTCTTTGCTTCCGCCACCTATTACAGTTAGATTAGCATCATCTTTAACTGCAACCTTTGCAGTGTTACGTTGCACCTTCAATGCTATTGGGTTTTTCTTTGCTTCTTCTTCAGTCATTACTGTCAATGTTTGCTCAACAGCAACATCGCTCGACATCGTAAGTGCACCTGTACCATCTATTTTTGGGCGATTAGTAGCAGCATCCCAAGCAAGACCAAATTTGTCAACCGTCATCGACAACTCGCGAGCATTAGTGAATACATAACCATTCTCAGATGCAATTTGAGCCTTTACCTCATCAGACGGATTTAGCACCGCATAAATTAATTTAGCACCTGTAGTAGTTGCAATTGTTTTATTTACTGTGCAAATACCATTTGTTACAG
>JAVWYO010000165.1:0-3168 GCA_036661515.1 Muribaculaceae bacterium
ATGAAAATTGAAAATAAATTTTCATTTTCATATTGCCCTCATTTGCATTATCTTTTCATAAAATAAGCTACATTCGGCAATATGAAAATTGAAAATAAATTTTCATTTTCATATTGCCCTCATTTGCATTATCTTTTCATAAAATAAGCTACATTCGGCAATATGAAAATTGAAAATAAATTTTCATTTTCATATTGCCCTCATTTGCATTATCTTTGTCTTTATAAATTTTGAAAAAATATTAGATGACAAAAAAATTATACGCCACACTCTTTATTTGCTCATTATTCATGAGTTGTAGCTCTTCTAAGCATAGTGATGAAGCCAAACAGCGTGCCATGCTGGTTGCTGAGGAACTTATTAAATCCGACCCTAACGACGAAATGAAGCAACAGGATATTATCCTTAAAGCAAAAAGCGCTCAAAGCGAATACACATTAATGGGTGACTCTATAGCCGCAAAGGAATTTGACATTGCTTTTAGAGAATACATCGAGCAACACAATGACTCGCTATCTGCAATAATGTTTTAATAGAACAACTATATATTATGAAACTGTTTATCTCTATAATCACGCTATTAGGGCTACTTAGCTGCTCAACCGATGCCTACGTCAAAGGTGAAGCATTTGGGGAACAGATATGCAAGCTATCTAATGATGCTAAATACGACCAATTACCTTTGTTGATTAATAAATACAATATTATTGAAGACAGCCTAAGTGCTATTGATACTAATGATGTCACGGCTCTACAACAAGGTATCATATCTAAAACCGACAATGAGAATGACACGATTCGCTTAATGGCTCGAATTTTAATGAACACACCAGCCGAATATGGACACTGGCTGGCAAGTAGAAGTATTGATATGATAACAAATACCGATAAGCCTAATGCCGATGATGTTTTGAAACTTATAAATACGAGCTATTTTATTTACAACAAATCGGGTGAACCTTCATCTTCAAAAGAATTTGATATTGCCTTTCAAGCGCACATCGACTCGCTCAATATAGCTCTACAAATGAAAATATACACTTCGATTAGTACGCCATCTTCTATTGGCAAAGCTCTTGGAAACGATGCCTCTAAAGCAACAAGTCCTGCAAAAATCGATATAATCATTAAGCAAATTGACGAAGCTCAGAAAATATACCCTAAGGGTTCTGCTCAACGCAAAGAATTTGCTACTACATTTCATAGAACGGTAAGTACGATTGGCGATAAAAACGCTATTAATAAATTCAATGTAACAGAATAACCATCTTTAAACACCATATATAAACATGCAAACACTTAAAGAATACATCAGCACTATTAATGAGGCAATTGAAAGCACCGTCTACCCAAAGATGCCAAATCGACTATATGAGCCAATAAAATACACTATGTCGCACGGCGGAAAACGATTGCGACCTGTGCTCACGCTTATGTGTTGCGAGGCTTTTGGCTCTCACGTCAAGGAAGCTATTCCTCAAGCATTGGGAGTGGAATTTTTCCATAACTTCACATTGTTGCACGACGATGTTATGGATAAAGCCGATATTCGCAGAGGACTGCCCACTGTTCATTGCAAATGGGACGAAAACACTGCTATTCTTTCAGGCGATGCTATGTTGACTATGGCTACGCAATTTGTTGCACATTGTAACTCGTCAAAGCTAAAAGCCGTTATCGACCTTTTCAACACTACGGCTATGGAGATTTACGAAGGTCAACAATATGATATGAATTTTGAAAGCCATCTAAATATTAGCGTCGATGACTATATTATGATGATACGCTTGAAAACATCTGTCTTAATTGGTTGCGCATGTAAAATGGGCGCTATAATGGGAAATGCCTCGACGCACGACTGCGACAAGCTTTACGACTTTGGCGTTAATCTCGGCCTTGCATTCCAACTTCAAGACGATTGGCTCGATGTCTATGGAGATGCCTCAACTTTCGGAAAAGCAATAGGTGGCGACATTCTAAATAACAAAAAAACTTTTCTACTCACAAACGCGCTATCGCAAGCAAAAGATGCCGACAAAGCAGAATTGCTAAAGTGGATTGACACAAACGATATCACACAAAATGACAATAAGATAAAAGCGGTAACCAATATTTACAACCGTCTTGGCATTGACAATCTATGCAAAAATAGCATCGACAATTATATTACTACATCAATCGCAACCCTTAACGAAATAAAGATGCCACAAGAAGCGCACAACACATTCATCGCTTTTGTTGACACTATAATGAACCGTAACAAGTAGCCACCGTCGCAATGATTGATACTCACACCCACATATATCTACCCGAATTTGATGCCGACCGCGCCAGCACCATGCAACGTGCGATTGACAGCGGCGTGAGTCATCTCATATTTCCAAACGTAGACATCGAAACGGTGGAGCCAATGCACAAATTGTACGACCAATTCCCACACTACACATCTATGGCAATGGGACTACACCCAACGTCGGTTAATGAAAATTATAACAAAGTTCTCGATACAATACTCGCAAACTTTGAGCAAAATCACTATGTAGCAGTAGGAGAAGTCGGAATTGATTTATATTGGGACGCAACATTTCGCAAAGAGCAATCCATCGTCTTTAATCAGCAACTAATTGCTGCTAAGGATAAAAACCTCCCCGTAATTATACATTGTCGTGAAGGACTTGATGACATATTGAAAGTCTTTTCTGAATTTAATGGACAACTCCCATCATGCGTTTTTCATAGCTTTACAGGAACCATTGACCAGGTAAAACGAATACGCCAATACGGCGATTTTTATTTCGGAATAAACGGAATAGTAACATTTAAAAATTCAACCATACCACTATCCTTACCCGAAATAAGACTTGACAGAATCCTATTAGAGACCGACTCACCCTATCTTGCACCAGTCCCAAATCGTGGAAAGCGCAACGAAAGTTCAAACATTCCATTCATTGCAACTAAGATAGCCGAAATAATGAACCTAACGCCACAAGAAATATCCGACATCACCGATAAAAATGCAATCGCATTCTTCGGCATATAATAAAAATATGCCTATCTTTGTCGCTCATTTATGGAGTGATGCTCGAGTGGTTGAAGAGGCACGCCTGGAAAGCGTGTAAACGTCAAAAGCGTTTCGCGGGTTCGAATCCCCCTCACTCCGCCATA
>JAVWYO010000166.1:0-3119 GCA_036661515.1 Muribaculaceae bacterium
TTATGGGGTTAAATTTCAGAACTAAAGTTCTGAAGTAGAACGTCTTCGACGTTCTGGCTCCGCCCACCCAGCTATCAATGTTGTATATATGAATAACAAAAACTCCTCAAAATCAAATGATTAAGAGGAGTTTTCTGTACCCAGAGCCGGGATCGAACCGGCATGGAAGTGAATCCACAGGTGTTTGAGACCAGCGCGTCTACCAATTCCGCCATCTGGGCTTAGGTGCGACAAAGGTATATTTTTTTTTATTAGTGAGCAATAGGTAACTGTATTTTTTCGTTTTATGATGTGCTGTTTTTTGATAAATTTGATTTCTGGAATACCTAATAATCGTATTTAGAGTGTATATAAAGATATAAATAATACTAATGAGGGTGTGTTTATTAGAAATGCTTATATGCCTATAATATATTAATATACAGAATTTTAGTGTGTTAAATGGGTGGCTAAAATCTTAATGATAAGATGAACAAAAGATAAAAGAATGACATAATACGGAAATATTTCTTTAATTATGTATTTCGATAAAAAAAAATCATTAAATTTGCAGTGGTTTTATAATGCAATTTTTTAGGTGAATATTCAATTAATTAAGAACTTATATTAATTCTACAAGATGACAAAGATTGATTTAACAAAGTACGGCATTGAAGGTACTCCAGAGGTTGTTTACAACCCATCGTATGAGCAACTTTTCAAAGATGAAACAAATCCTGCTTTATCGGGATATGAAAAGGGTCAAGACACAGAGCTTGGCGCAGTAAATGTAATGACAGGTGTTTACACAGGGCGTTCACCTAAGGATAAATTCTTCGTTTTAGATGACACAACAAAGAACACCGTGTGGTGGACAAGTGACGAATATAAGAATGATAACAAGCCTTGTTCACAAGGAACTTGGGATGTTCTTAAGAAACTTGCAGTAAAGGAACTTTCAAACAAGAAATTATATGTAGTTGATACTTTCTGTGGCGCAAATGAAAACTCACGTATCAAAGTACGCTTTATCGTGGAAGTAGCATGGCAAGCACATTTTGTAAAGAATATGTTTGTACGTCCAACAGATGCAGAATTAGCTAACTATGGTGAACCTGATTTTGTAGTACTTAATGCATCTAAAGCTAAGGTTGAGAACTTCCAAGAACTTGGTCTTAACTCAGAAACAGCAGTAGTATTTAACTTGACTGAAAAAGTACAAGTTATCATCAATACATGGTATGGTGGTGAAATGAAAAAGGGAATGTTCTCTTACATGAACTATCTTCTACCTCTTAATGGCATAGCATCAATGCACTGCTCGGCAAATACCAATAATGCTGGTGAAACAGCAATCTTCTTTGGCCTTTCAGGAACAGGAAAAACAACTCTTTCAACAGATCCTAAGCGTGAGCTTATTGGTGATGACGAACATGGTTGGGACGATGAAGGTGTGTTCAACTTTGAAGGTGGCTGTTATGCAAAGGTTATCAACCTTGACAAAGATAGCGAACCTGATATTTTCAATGCAATACGCCGTGATGCTCTTCTTGAAAATGTAACGGTAGCAGCCGACGGAAAGATTGACTTTAATAACAAATCGGTTACAGAAAACACTCGTGTTTCTTATCCAATTTATCATATTGAAAACATTGTTAAGCCAATATCTAAGGCTCCAGCAGCAAAGAAGGTTATCTTCCTTTCAGCTGATGCTTTTGGTGTACTTCCTCCAGTAAGTATCTTGAACGCAGAACAAACTAAGTATTACTTCCTTTCTGGTTTCACAGCAAAACTTGCAGGAACAGAACGTGGTATTACAGAACCAACTCCAACATTCTCGGCTTGCTTTGGTGCAGCATTCCTTTCTTTACACCCAACAAAATATGCTGAAGAATTAGTAAAGAAGATGGATAAATCGGGTGCTAAGGCTTATTTAGTAAATACAGGTTGGAACGGAACAGGCAAGCGTATTTCTATCAAGGACACACGCGGTATTATTGACGCTATCCTTGACGGTTCTATCGACAAAGCAGAGACAAAGACTATGCCATTCTTCGATTTCAAGGTTCCTACAGCATTACCAGGAGTAGATCCTAAAATTCTTGACCCACGCGACACATACAAATGTTCATGCGAATGGGACGAAAAAGCAAAAGACCTTTCAGCTCGTTTCATCAAGAACTTCAGCAAATTTACTGGCAACGAAGCTGGTAAAGCATTAGTTGCAGCAGGTCCTAAATTGTAATCAGACGTAGTAGATTAACGCTACTATCTTACAATATTCAAAAAAGAGAAGTCCACAGTGGGCTTCTCTTTTTTTTGGTTTAATCAATTATAGTATTTATATTTGTGGTGTGCAATTTGTTATAAATTATTAAATGCATATAAGTATGAAAAAAATTCTTCCAATCTTTGCCGTTATTATGGCAATGTCTTTCTTTTCTTGTGGAAATTCTAAGAGTAAAACAGCTTGCGCTGATAGCACGCAATGTGACACAACGCAACAATGTATGCCAGTTGGAGCCGACACCCTAAGAGTGTGTGGCGTAGCTATTGATGGTGCTATGAATAGCATTTATTTAAAAACAGAGAAGGGTGACTCAATCGGATTTGGTTATCCAGAGTTAGACCCATCAAAACGAGTAAAATGGATGATTGGCGACACAGTTACAGTTACTTATCTTCATGTGAATGATGCCGACACAGTTTTGTATATGACAAAAGGGTGCTGTAAGAAGTAAAAAAAGAGATTAGAGCATAAAAAAAATGCCTCGATATTGAGCTAAATAGAAAAAAGGTCATTACATTTGTAATACCAAATTTTTCATGTGCGGTAATAGCTCAGTTGGTAGAGCATCAGCTTCCCAAGCTGAGGGTCGCGAGTTCGAATCTCGTTTACCGCTCACTTGATAATTAACAACGTAAGGGTGAGAAGAAGTATTTAATACATCTTCTCACCCTCGCTTTTATCAATTGACAAAGAAGCTGTTTTAATGGGTCAGCGGAAATGTTCGGTGCATGAGTTAAAAAGAATTGGGATTTGTGTAAAAAATTGCAATTGTAACAACTCTATTGCATCTGCTTTTAAATTTAAACAATCTGTTTTTACCTATGACTAATTATTTGGCACTGATTGAGGG
>JAVWYO010000167.1:0-3097 GCA_036661515.1 Muribaculaceae bacterium
AAGTTATATCTTTTTATCTTATTTCCAAAATATACATTGAATATTTTGAGTAATTTTGTACCAAACTTTTATATAATGGAAATTGACATTAAATCATATTTAAAAAAACCATTGGTGTGGGTAATAAGCGCGGCTATCATTATTCTAATTACCATAACATGTGTTTTATATCCTTATTTTTGTTCAAAGGCTGAAATATCAAAAACGGTATATGTATATCCTAAGATGAATGTTGAGATGCTTAATGATTCTCTTAATGCGTATTTTGGCGACAGTTTTGGCAATCACGTCAGCAATATATTAAGCATGAAGGGGGTTGATGTTGCGACTTGCATTGGTGCTTATAAGGTTACAATTGGCGATTCGCCGATTTCGTTGGCTCGAAGATTGATTAATGGAAGACAGACTCCTATAAAATTCACATTTAATAACTTGCGTACGAAGGAGCAGTTTGCTGAACGAGTAGGCGAGAAGTTCTTAATATCAAAAGCTGAGATGCTTAATGCGCTTGAAAATGACTCTATTACTAAAGCTATGGGGTGTGATTCGTTGACAATCGTAGCGTTACTAATGCCTGATAGCTATGAATTTTACTGGTCGGTAACACCAGCAAAGATGCTAAACGCTTTTAAAAAATATCATGATAAGTGGTGGACAACAGAGCGTATTTCAAAGGCTAAAGCACTGGGGTTAACACCTTTTGAAGTAACAACTTTGGCATCAATCGTTGAAGAAGAGACATCAAAAAGTGATGAACGAGGAAAAGTCGCAAGGCTATATCTTAATAGGCTTGCTAAAGGAATGCTACTGCAGGCAGATCCTACGGTGAAATTTGCTATTGGAGATTTCTCCATAAAACGAGTTACAAAAGAACATTTGAGGGTGCAATCACCTTACAATACTTATGTAAATGCTGGGCTTCCACCCAGCCCTATACGATTTCCCGAAAAATCAACAATAGATGCCGTGTTAAATGCTCCTGCACATGATTATACCTTTATGTGTGCAAAGGAGGACTTCTCTGGGTATCATAATTACACAACATCGTTTTCGGTACATCTCGCCAATGCACGAATTTATCAAGCCGCTTTAAATGCTCGTGGAATAAAATAGTGGCCGTTTCCTTTAAATAAGTGTGAGTAGCACAAGTTGTGCAATGATTACCCGAGCAAACATGCTTAGTGGATATACGGTAGCGTAGGCCACCGATGGATTATCTCCTGGAATTGTATCGTTAGCATAGTTTAGAGCCATAGGATTTGCCATACTTCCACATAGCATTCCCGACACCGAACCGAAGTCTAATTTTAGAGCTTTAAGCGCTACGACACCTACTAATATCACAGGCAATACAGTGAGTATAAACCCTAACGCTATCCATAGCAATCCTTCGGCACGAAATACTGTTTCGAAGAAATGTGCTCCCGATTCAAGTCCAAGACAAGCTAAATAAAGAGATAAGCCCAAAGCTCGTAGCATGAGATTTGCGCTCTGCGTGGTGTAAGTAATCATGTGCATGCGAGGACCAAATGTGCCAATAAGAATACCAACTATTATAGGACCTCCAGCCAGTCCAAGTTTTACAGGGGCACTCATGCCTGGAATAGCTATTGGGATTGCGCCCAACGCAAGCCCAAGTATAAGCCCTACAAAAACTGAAATAAGATTAGGCTCCTTTAGGCTTTTTACAGCATTACCAAGTACTTTTTCTACATTTTGTATTGCAGCAGCCTCGCCAACAACTGTCAATCTATCACCAAGTTGCAATGTCAGTTCAGATGTTGCAAGGAGCTGAACTCCAGACCGATAAACACGACTTATGTTTATGCCATAATGATTACGAAGGCGTAAAGAACTTAGTTTTTTACCATTTATTTCGGGGCGAGTAACAAGAATGCGTTGTGATATTAGTTGACTATCAATTGCATTCCAATCTATGTCGTCAGAGTTCCAATTAGTATTTTCTTGTTCCCCAAAAAGGACGGTAAGAGCAGCAGCATCTTTATCTGATGTTACAACAAGAATACGATCGCCCTCCATCAATATTTTTTCTGATGTAGGAATAGTAACCGCCCCATCACGCCAAAGTCGTGATATTACAAACTTAGGGTGTATCAAGTGCGCCGTATCCTTTACACTTTTATTGAATATTGCTGGATTGTGAATTTGGAAAGTAGCAATATAAGTTTTGTTTGTATCATCTTTTTCCTCATGCTTAATATCTTTGCTTTTTACAAGAACGCTACGAATAAGAAATATAGCAATAATAACACCAACTACTCCAAGCGGATATGTCACCGCACACCCAAGAGCAGGAGTGCTTGCTGGAAGTCCAAGCTGTATAAGTGTTTGTTGTGCAGCACCAAGCGCTGGAGTATTTGTTGTAGCGCCGCACAGTATTCCCATCATATCGGGTAGCGATACTTGTGTAGTAAACGTCATTATAAGAGCCAAGATAGTTCCTATGATTATTACAGCCATCGAAAGCATATTCAGAGTGAAGCCACCTTTTCTAAAAGAACTAAAAAAGCCAGGACCAACCTGCAAACCAAGAGCATATACAAAAAGTATAAGTCCAAAACTTTCAGCATAATGAAGCATCTGTGGGTCGATTGACAGCCCAAAATGCCCAGATAAAATGCCCACAAAGAACACAAATGTCACACCAAGTGATATTCCTGCAAAATGAATTTTGCCGAGACCAAGTCCCAAAGCCGAAATGAATGACAAAACGACTACTGCTTGCAATGCACTATGCTCAATAAATAAGCTATTTATCCACTCCATATTGATTTATTATCTTTCAGAGCCACAAAGGTAATAAATAATAATCGTTTCCTATTTTGTGAGCTACTTTTATGAATTAAAAGGGCAATATTTTGCTAATTACTTCTTTATTTGCTAACGATAAAAATCATATAAATGATAGATATTTATTTCAATCCAAATAGTGGATTAATATATTTGCAATTTATACGTTGGATAACTTTCACAATCAGCACAGGAACATATACACCTAATAGGATATTGAAAATATAACAAAGTACATAATAATCAGGATCCAGTGTGTGTCTATATATTATTCTAAATCCACATT
>JAVWYO010000168.1:0-3092 GCA_036661515.1 Muribaculaceae bacterium
TGCAATAAAGGTAAATAAGGGTTAATGTTTTTGGTTATGCCAATAAATAGAGGTATTTTTGTCTTTATACGAAACTAAGTAAAATAAAAGGCAACTGAAAGGGGGTGCTAATTAATGGGAGCGGCAGGAAATAAAAAGAATAAGCCAAAAAAGAAGCACGAGGCATCTTATATTAAAGAGGAAGAAACAAGCACTTCAAAAGACTTACATAAACATTCAACTAACAAATAGCTTTGGAGGATTAAAACATGAAAGGTTTAGACGCAAAGAAAAAAGTAGCTAAGACAGCTACAAAAGACAAGAAACATGGCGATCACATTCCATCTTATATGAAAAAAGAGGGCGTGAGCGTAATATCTACGGCAGATATAAAGAAAACGAAATAGAGCTACGGCAAACTAAGATAAACGTTCCGATTCTGAGTGAAATACAATACTTGGAGTTGGAACGTTTGATTTTGTTGGGATTTTTTTATAAGTTTGTGCATCAAAATAATATTCATGAAAAAAATAATCATTACGCTTTTATGTATCTCTGTTTTCGCGTTTGCTAATGCTGAAAATTGGATTAGGGTTAACCAAATGGGTTATCTTGAAGATGACATAAAAATTGCTGTGCTACTGATGCAGGAAGATGTGCTAATAAAGGATTTTACTGTTACTAATGTTGCTAATGGCAGTAGTGTGAAGCTTGCTAAGGTGACTAAAAAAGGTGCGCAAAATCCATTTAAAATGACTGCAAGGCTCGATTTTAGTTCGATTACTATTCCTGGTACCTATATTATAAAGGTTGGTAAGAGTGTGTCACCTAAATTTAAGATAGGGAATGATTGCTATGCTGGTGCACAGGAATATCCTTTAAAGTATATGCGACAACAACGATGTGGATACAATCCTTTCCTTAAAGGGAAATGCCATGAAGATGATGGAATAATAGTGCTCCATTCTACAAGAAGTGGTGAAAAAATAGATGTTACTGGTGGTTGGCACGATGCAAGTGATTATCTGCAATATGTCACGACATCGGCTAATGCTACATTTCAGATGCTATTTGCTTATGTAGCTTGCCCAACGGTATATGGTGACTACTATACCGCAAAAGGTGATGCAGGGAGTAATGGCGTGCCCGACATCTTAGATGAGGTGAAGTGGGGGCTTGACTGGCTTTTAAAGATGAATCCCGATGATGAAACTTTCTTTAATCAAATAGCAGATGACCGAGATCATCGTCTTGCAGTGTTGCCAGCCGATGATAAAGTGGACTATGGTTGGGGCGAGGGAAAAGAACGCCCAGTGTACCCTTGTAGTGGCAAACCAGAGGGGTTATTGGGTAATAAAAATGATAGCAAAGGACTTGCGTCAACGCTTGGGAAATATTCCTCAACTTTTGCCCTTGCTGCTGATGTATATGCAAATATTGATTCAGCTTTTGCAAGTATATTGAAGAAAAAATCGGTTGTTGCTTATAAAAAAGGTGTGGCTAATCCTGGTGCTTGTCAGACATCGCCATGTTCATCGCCTTATTACTATGAAGAGGATAACTGGGTAGATGATATGGAACTTGCAGCAATTCAACTATATAAATCTACGGGTGATAAAATGTATCTTAAAGACGCAATTGATTATGGTAGGCAAGAGCCAATTACGCCATGGATGGGTGCCGATTCGGCTCATCATTATCAATGGTATCCATTTATAAATATCGGTCATTATCTTATAGCAAAGCAAGGCAATAATCGAGAGAAAGATGAATTTATACGAAATATGCGTTCAGGACTTAGGCGTGTAGCAGAGCGAGGTGCAGAAAATGTTTTTCTTAATGGAATACCATTTATATGGTGCTCAAATAATCTGACAACGGCTTTTGTTACACAGGCAATGCTATATCGTGAAATGACTGGAGACACACAATTTCAAGAAGTAGAAACGGCAATGCGCGATTGGCTATTTGGTGTAAATCCGTGGGGGAAGTGTATGATAATAGGCTTGCCAGAGGGTGGTGATTATCCGACTGACCCACATTCTGCGTTCTCTAATTTAAAAGGATATAGCCTCGATGGCGGAATTGTTGATGGACCCGTGTATGCTGGGATTTTCAATTCACTGCGAGGGGTGCACCTTCGCAATGTTGATAGATATGCACCATTTCAAAGCAATGTAGTTGTATATCATGATGATTATTCAGATTATTCCACAAATGAGCCAACAATGGACGGCACAGCTTCTACCGCTTTTTTACTGGCAAAACTTGCGTTAGCTGGGCAAAAGTGAGTAACTTTGTACTATGATACTTGATAATGAGTCATTAATAAATCTACGAGAATATCTCGATCGCGAGGCATTGCGCATAAATAATACTGATTTTATAGCGAATGACCCAGTGCAGTTTCCACGCCGTTTTGAGCGATTGCAAGATATTGAAATAGTGTCGATTTTATCGGCTGCTATTGCTTGGGGGAACAGGAAAATGATATGTAATAATTGCGAGAAGATGCTTCATATTATGGCAAATGAACCGCATAACTACGTCATGGATAAGGCTTATGAAGACCTGCCCGACATGAATATTCACCGCACATTTTTTGCACGAGATTTCAAGTATATGCTTCGAGGATTTAATAGGATATTTTCTAAATATGGCTCGTTACATGAATTTGCTATTGCAAATCATGTAGGAACTCATGAAACGCCGTCGTGGCGACTTGTGGAGCTCATGCAGGTTGAGTTCTCGGCTGCAAATGATGGAGCTACAAATTCTAATTGTCTTCCGACGCAATTACAAAATACAGCATTAAAACGTATAAATATGGCACTTCGCTGGCTCGTGCGTGATGATGGCATCGTTGACATGGGCGTGTGGAGCGAAATAAAGCCTTCTCAGCTATTTATACCACTTGATGTGCATGTAGGTGACACGGCACGTGCGCTTGGCATGATAGAGCGCAGGGCTAACGATAAGCGCACCGTAATAGAACTAACGACTATGCTACGCAATATGCGTCCCGAAGACCCCGTAATTTACGATTATGCTCTATTTGGAATAGGCATAGGAGATAAATATCTTCACCCCACGATTTAATAATACGTTATTTG
>JAVWYO010000169.1:0-3056 GCA_036661515.1 Muribaculaceae bacterium
TAAATATAAGTTCATAAGTCCAACCGTCGTCAGAGCGAGTTTACGAAAGCCCTGAGCTTTGCGTTTCAAGTCATGATCTAACCTTATACAGGTCAATCCAAGACACCCCGCCCAAGCAAGAGCGCAAGCCCAAGCCAAAGCCCACCGTCCAACATTGATACTGCAAGAATAAAAACAAAGGTGATGATAGCGTGAGGGTTCCACCTCTTCCCATTCCGAACAGAGAAGTTAAGCCTCACCACGCCGATGGTACTGCGAAAGTGGGAGAGTAGGTAATCGCCCCCTAAGAGCGTCGAAGAAGTAAAATTCCTCGACGCTCTTTTCTTTGTATATCCATCATGGTCGTAATCTTAATGGTGCAAGTCCCGACGTTGACTTTTGGGAAGTTTTGCCACTACTTGAGCGTAGGAATGGTCAATGAGTGAGCATAAGAGCTTATCAGTTATATCTCCCATTATAGATACTTGATTCCAGTGCATTTTATTAAAATGAAATGCTGCATTTATTCCTGCATATCTCTCGCGAAGCTCTATTGCATAAGTCGGCTCGCATTTTAATCGTATGAGCGTGGGATTATCAAGGGATATAACAAAAAACATTTTATTACACACCTTAAATACGAGAGTAGTTTCGTCAAATGGAAATTCCTCAGTAACGCAACTTTTTGCTAAGCAATAATTTCGAAGCTCTTCAACATTCATATCTCATTAGTAATAGAGTATCTTTTAGATTAGAAGTAGTTGCTAACTAAAGACATACTCCAATCTTCCCAAAGAAGAGGCCTACGGGGGACTTGTCTATAATGTTTTTCAAAAGCTCGTCACTGATTTTTTCAACCATGATAGTACCTTTTTTAATTAGTCCGATTTAGAATCTCCTCATTCCCACTCTTTTTCTTGAACTTTGTCTGTATTGAGTTGAATGTATAACGCAAGGTTAAATTAACACCTCGCCTATCACGGTCGTATTTTCTCCAATGTACTGTATTCAAAGAGTTAACCGTCCATTTTGGAGCACTACTTGCAAATATATCATTAACTTCTAATGCTACATAAAATTTCTTTTTGAAAAACAGTGATGATATTCCAAAATCTGCCCTAAGGGAATATCCATATTTCATGTTTCCTGATTCATAGGGTGCTCCATAATTACATGTTAAGTAAGCATCAAAATTTTTATAAAAATTATATTGTAGATTAGCATAAATTGAACCAGAAAAGTGGTCAGTCATAACCATTTTATCTAAATATTTATATTCATTGTGTCCATACCAAATTGTGGCATAGAGATAGGAGCTGAATTTATCTCCAATATTTAAAGAATAGTCACCAGATATTATCCATCGGTCAGAACTTCCAATATTATTAGGTATAGAATAGGTAACATTATTATTAGTCTCGTCTTGCACATACACATCATCTATTTTATTTGAAGAGTGTTTAAATGTGCCAGCTAAAGTAAGCTCCCCAATATTTGCCACAATTGAAATTTTATCGATTACTTCCGGCTTTAAATTAGGGTTACCCACAGTATAGTGGAGCGAATCTTCGTAATGCTTGTATGGGTCTAAGCTGCTGTAACCTGGGCGAGATATTGATCGATTATAACTTATAGAATATACTCTGCCTTTACGTTGCATATATGCCACACGCATACTTGGAAGTAAATTTGAATATGTTTTGCTTATTGTATAAGGCACTAAATTTTCAATTATGTTAGCATTAGTATAATCATATTCATATCTTAATCCTGCCGTAACATTAAATTTACCCCACCATCTGTGAAATGTGCCAAACACAGCACCCCAATAGTTGTTAAGTTCTGTATTTTGCGGAATAGTATTTCTACTTAAATCAATGGTGTTATCAATAATTGCAGCCTCTATCCCTATTCTTTCATCATCTTCTTTACCTATTTTAAAGGTGTAATCACTCGATAATGTGTAAATGTTGAATCGGGTAGCATTCTCCTCCATTGATCTTTTATATTTTTGTATCTCAATATTTTCTTCCGTAATAGTTTCTTCAAAGTTTCTAATTGTTTTAGCATAATCTACCACCACATTTAGCGCCGAAAATTTATTCCGAACCAATTGATAGCTTGCCGATGCATTGTGAAATGCCTGTGTGAGTGGTTTATACGATCTATTTATCCAATTATCTTTTTTAGAGGTTATATAGTCTTCATTTACAACATCCTCTTCAATATTCGCTGCATTACTAATCATTATCCCCGAATATTGTACACTCAAATTGCTTTTCTTTGACAAATCAAAGTTTAATCCTCCAAATATATAAAATGCATCTTCATGATTTTTATACCAACCATCTGTTAGGCTTGAAAATTGCGACTTTCCCTTATTGCTAATTTCTGTTCCTGTAGAAATATAGCCATTATTATTTACCGCCCGATATTCGATTGATGCAGTACCTGATACAATTCCAAACTTGCCATTTAAATTCAATTGGGATCTATTGCCTACATTTCGTTTTACAAGAGTGTTATTGCTGACTGACGCGCCAAGATAATCCTTCAATGGCTTGCGCAGATAAATACGAATAACTGCATTCGTCCCATTTTTGTAACGAGCGTCAGGATCTCTTATTATCTCAATTCGACTAACCTCTGATGACTGTAGCCCAACAAGTTCAGAATCACTCATTATTTTCCGATCATTGATATATATTAATGGCTTTCCTTTGCCCACTACCGAAATCTCAGAATGATCTTGTACAGTAACTCCTGGCGTCCATTTTAGCATATCCATTAAATTCCCTGCATTTCCAAGATGTGTACCCTGAATATTGCGAATAGTGTAATCAGCGCCCATACGTTCAATCTCAATCCTCTTAGCTTTAACGGTCACCTCACTAAGGTTTATATTTAATTCTTTTTTGAGAACGATATTTCCGAGATTCAAAATAGAATCAGCAATATTTATATCAAATCGTTTTGTTTCATACCCATTTGCATCAATTGTAAGCACTGCTTTGCCTTTATTATTCAATTTGAGAATTAGCGACCTCTCAAAGAATGATCCACTGATTTGCTTAATT
>JAVWYO010000170.1:0-3038 GCA_036661515.1 Muribaculaceae bacterium
TGGTACATTTACTCCTACAGAAAAAGCTAATACTGCTGTAGCTACATTTTATAGCTTAAACCTTGTTGGATTGACAAATATAGGTGAACCAGGCAAGGGGTTATCAAATAACTTATTTTCAACTGAAGCTGAAGCAAAAAGACTATTAGGGTTAGTACTTGCTCAAAATGGTATTACAGACCCTACTAAAATAGCAGAACAAGAAACTGCACGTATCAAAACATACACAAATGGTGTATCTTTCTATCGCTTGAACATTGGTGTAACCTATAAAGCTGGTGGTCTTAACGTTACAAATTATGGAATTCAACGTAATAGCACATACGCTATCACAATTTCTAAGATCAACAAGTTAGGAGTAAGTACAGAGGGTGAACTTGATGATAATCCAGAAACACCAGTAGGAACAACTGAAACTTATGTAACAGCAACAATCGTTGTTATGGGTTGGAATGCTCTTACACAAGATGGTGAATTATAATTAATCAATGAATAATGATAATAGCGGCAGTAATACTGCTGTCGCTATTATTTTTAATAAAAAACTGTTTAAACTAAAAATAATTATGACATACAGCAATATTTTCACAAAGACATGCGGTGCTACACTTGCTCTGCTGGTGTCTCTATTATTTGCATGCACAAAAGAAGATTTATCGGATTGCGGAATCTTAATCACCTTTAGCAATATTAATCATGAGGCAGAATTTCCAAAAGACTTGAATAAAATAAATCTTTATGTATTTGATGAACAAGGATTATTTGTAGAAAGCTACGTAAATGAAGATATAAAGTCGCAACAGACAGCATCATTCAAACTACAACTCCCAGCTGGCAAATATAAAATGGTAGCATGGGGAAACTTAAATGAAGATTATATTCTTCCAAAATTAGAAAAAGGGAAAACTAATATATCAGAGGCAACACTCTCACTGAAACGCGAGAATGACAAAGTGACAAAACGACTAAGCTCACTCTATCACGGACACATCGTAGATGTAGTGGTATCGGGCAATGGCGGAAGAGTCGAAAATAACATAGAGCTGATGAACGACGCTAATGCGTTTCACATCACTATCAAAGGGCTGCCTATGGCAGACGGAGCCACAGCCGAAGAGGTGGCAAAGCAACATCCAATCCACATAACAGATAATAATGGGGATTATAAATTTGACAATTCATTGGCAACGACAAAGCCAATCACATATATACCCGCTTACAGCGTAAAGGATAAAAGTATAATAATTGAAACGACAGTGTTACGATTATTTGAGAAAGGCGCAACGACACTCGTATTAGAAGCCGAAAATGTAGCGAGAGCCCATTCAAGAATGGACTGGAACTTGGTAGACCTGATACTAAAGAGTGACAAAATCAAAGACCAGAATGGTCTTGACCGATGCGATTACTATGATATAGAAATTACGATAGACGACAGTACCAATACTACAGCAACAATAAAAGTTAATGGCTGGGTTGTCTTTAATATTAGTGAAGAAATATGAGAAAAATAACATTATTTTTAATAATGGCTTCGATGGTGTTCATGGGTTGCACCAAGCAAGCCGATGAGCTTGACAGCGGAGGCAATGGCACCGACTTCAATCTATCGGTAGATCTTGGCTCCCGCGCTACCGATTCCAATGCTACTGGTAAAGAAGGTGATGTAGCTTGTGCACGGCTCATAATTATAGGCACCGTTTATGGTAGCCCTTATTATAATAAAGTGACGTGTAATAAATACTTTCCACTTTCAGAAATCAATAGTGGCGTAGTACGAGCAAAGACACGAGTAGGAATTAGTGATGTGTATCTATTGGTGAATGAGCCTGCAGCCGACAAGGCTAAGTTAGATGCAATAACCCGTCTTGACGAATTACAAATGCAAGCCATTAATTTCGCAGGCGATGCAGTGGTAGGAAACACTGTTATTCCTATGATGCGAGTTTTCAAGAATGTTAATATACCAGAGACTGGCGAGAAAAATGTGGGTTCGGAATCAGAGCCAGTGGAACGCGCTTGGTCGAAGGTGAAAGTAACCTTTAAGGCCATCACAGGCGATGATAACGTATTAGACCTGTCTAAGATGACAATCAATGAGGTAAAGTTAGTGAATAGGCCAAGTAAAAGCTATTGGATAGCCGATGCGTTTAAGGGTACTATGCTTGCCGATAAGATAATATTAAATAGTGCAGTGACGGTAGATGCCTCCACTCCATTAACATTTTATCTACCAGAATATTATGGTGCCGATAAATCTACGGCAGTAGCATTAAAAATTAAAGCAACAACTGTAGGAGGATCAGATGTTACATATACGCTTCGTCTTGGCGAAGATTTCAATGCAGGGAATTACAATATATTGCGTAATAGATTTTATGACGTTAGCGCTACCTTCCGCACCTATGGCGAGGGAGGAATAGATGTGGTTACCGACGTTAAGAAATGGAGTTATGTTTCTATGGTAGACAGCCAAGGTGGCTATATAATCTCTACTGGTCGTTGGGGTTATATAATGACTGGAAGTGATAAAGTTTTGACTTTCGGAGAAGGAGACAATGTAGAACCCGAAGGTGGAATCGTCAGAGTAACTTGCGATACAAATATAGGAGGATGGTTTGTAACACTACGAGATATAAATAATGGTATATTAGAAGATGTCACCATCACTCCCACTGATCGTGTGCCCGATTTTGAGCACGCAACTAAATATGTGGAACAGACATTTGACGTTCACGTTCCAGAATTAGAAGATCCACATGGTAGAGACTTAGTCTTGAGAATATATTCAACATTAGGTAGTGGAAATACACTTATAAGCACTATAAAAATATATCAATATCCAGGCCTTGTTCCAAACAGGTTTTGTCAACCCCAAGATGGGCCACGTGGAATACAAGTTGCCAAGATAGGGAATGTTTATCCATGGGAAAATCCAAGGCTCGACGAGGAAAAACGTATTCAGTTTTATACGGGGACCGACACCCCTCCCTTTCTTGATAAGGATCTTTATAAGTCGGGTCAAAATAATAAAGCAG
>JAVWYO010000171.1:0-2898 GCA_036661515.1 Muribaculaceae bacterium
GATTACACAGATTTTTTCATTGCGGTATGGCTTGCGTGCGCGAAGCGAGAACATCTTCGGCGTTCTTATTTTGATTTGCGAAAGATTTATTTGAGACTATGAATGATTATTTTGATTTACTTAAATAGCAACATGTCACTTATTTTTGTAATTTTGTACTCTGAATTTTTTCAGCAGAATTAAAAAACATTGCTTGATGAATGAGTTAGCTACAAAATACGACCCTTCAGAAGTTGAGGACAAATGGTATAAATATTGGTTGGAACATGATTTATTTAAATCGGTTCCCGATGGACGCGAACCCTATACTATCGTTATTCCACCTCCTAATGTCACTGGGGTGCTACACATGGGGCATATGCTCAACAACACGATTCAAGATATTCTCATACGCCAAGCGCGCATGGAGGGTAAAAATGCCCTGTGGGTGCCTGGAACCGACCATGCCTCTATTGCTACTGAAGCTAAAGTCGTTGGCAAACTCGCAAACGAGGGTATTAAGAAAACCGACCTCACACGCGACGAATTTTTATCACACGCTTGGGAATGGACTCACAAGCATGGCGGTATAATCCTTGAGCAACTAAAGAAGCTCGGCGCATCTTGCGATTGGAGTCGAACAGCATTTACAATGGACGAGGTTCGTTCAAAAAGTGTTTTTAAAGTATTTGTTGACCTATATAATAAAGGGCTAATTTATCGTGGCGTACGCATGGTGAATTGGGATCCTGTGGCACTTACTGCGCTTAGTGATGAAGAGGTTATTTACAAGGAAGAACATAGCAAACTTTTCTATCTTCGCTACATGATTGAAGGGGAGGAAGGTAAATATATCGTTGTTGCTACCACACGTCCCGAAACTATACTCGGCGACTCTGCGGTGTGTGTCAATCCTAATGATGAACGTTACCAATTTCTTAAAGGGAAAAAAGTTATTGTTCCAATCGTTGGGCGAGCAGTACCTATCATCATGGACGAGTATGTTGATATTGACTTTGGTACTGGTTGCTTAAAAGTTACACCAGCACATGATGTAAATGACTATATGCTTGGCGAGAAATTCAACTTGCCGACAATCGATATTTTCAATGACAACGGCACAATCAGCGAAGCTGGTCAGATATATATTGGCAAAGACCGTTTCGACGTTCGCAAAGAGATTGCAAAAGATCTTGAAGCAGCAGGCTTAATGGAAAAGGTTGAAGACTACAATAATAAAGTTGGATATTCCGAACGTACTAACGTTGTAATTGAACCAAAACTATCAATGCAATGGTTCATGAAAATGGAAGAAATCACCGTTCCTGCGCTTAATGCCGTGATGGACGATGACATTAAATTTTTCCCTCCGAAATTTAAAAATACATATCGCCACTGGATGTCAAATATAAAAGATTGGTGCATTTCACGCCAACTTTGGTGGGGACATCGCATTCCTGCATATTTTCTTCCCGAAGGTGGTTATGTGGTTGCAGAATCTATTGAAGAAGCACTTACTCTTGCTAAGGCTAAGACAGGCAATCAAGCTCTCACCGTTGCCGACCTACGTCAAGATGAAGATTGTCTTGACACATGGTTCTCATCTTGGTTGTGGCCTATATCTTTGTTTAATGGCGTTTTAGACCCAGATAACGAAGAGATAAAATATTATTATCCAACAAGCGATCTTGTTACAGCTCCCGATATTATTTTCTTTTGGGTGGCACGCATGATTATTGCAGGCTATGAGTACAAAGATACAATGCCCTTTAAAAATGTATATTTTACGGGTATAGTACGCGATAAACTCGGTCGTAAAATGTCGAAATCACTCGGCAACTCGCCCGACCCTATTGAACTAATCAACCGATATGGTGCCGATGGCGTGAGAATGGGACTTATGCTTGCTGCTCCAGCAGGAAATGATATTCCTTACGACGATGCACTATGCGAGCAAGGTCGTAACTTTAATAATAAGATTTGGAATGCTTTCCGCCTCGTTAAAGGCTGGGAAGTTGCCAACATTGAGCAACCCGAATATGCTAAAATCGCAACTAAATGGTTTGAGTCAACACTCAATTCAACACTAATTGAGGTTAAAGACCTATTTGGTAAATTCCGCTTATCAGAAGCTCTAATGGCTCTATACAAGCTATTCTGGGACGAATTTTCGTCATGGTACCTCGAAATGATTAAGCCAGCCTATCAGCAACCTATCGACAAAGCCACATACGAAGCTACACTTAATTTCTTTGATATTCTACTGCGTCAACTTCACCCTTTTATGCCATTTATCACCGAAGAATTATGGCAACACATTAGTGAACGCACCGATGGCGACAGCATCATGAAAGCGCAACTCCCTAAAGTGGGCAATATTGATACCGACATAATCGCATCTATAAACATTGCTAAAGAAATAATCGCTGGTGTGCGTGCTGTGAGATTACAAAAAAATATTCCAAACCGCGAACTCCTAACGCTACAAGTTATTGGAGAATTTACCAACAAAAATAAGGCTGTTATAACAAAGTTAGCAAACCTTTCAGCGATTGAAACAGTCACCGAAAAAGACCCAACAGCAGCAACATTCCTGGTCAGCACCACAGAATATTGTGTACCACTTGGTAATAATATAAACGTAGAAGAAGAAATCAAGAAGCAAGAAGCCGAAGTAAAATATCTTCAAGGATTTCTAAAATCAATAAATGGTAAGCTAAGCAACGAGCGTTTCGTAAATAGTGCCCCTGCCCCAGTTGTAGACGCTGAGCGTAAAAAGAAAGCCGATGCCGAGAGTAAGATTAAGACCCTCGAAGAAAGCATTACCAATTTAAAATCTGCCCAATAATCCATCACACACATAAATATATAAGGCTACCAATATCACTTCGGTAGCCTTTATTTTTTGTTGTGCATCAA
>JAVWYO010000172.1:0-2882 GCA_036661515.1 Muribaculaceae bacterium
CTAAGGGTGCTACGCGAACCCTGCCACTAAGTGGTCATCGGAATAGCTTCTTCAAATACTTCTATAATATTAGAAGAACGCACTCCGTAAAGCATTGCTACACCTCCATGTCCATCTTTATTGGTGATTATCGTAAACAGCTCATCCTTACTGAGAGCTGTTTCGTCAATAGCCAGAAATTTTCGCTGACCCTTTATTAGGCTACCGCAAATGCACTTCGTTTTTGAATCTATAGGAGCTCTATTACGGTAATGCCTGCGCCTCCGAGCTGTATGTGCTCGTCGCGGAATGATTGTATTCCTGAGACAGTGTTTAAATATTCTCTTATACATTGTCGCAATATGCCTGAGCCTGTACCGTGAAGTATTCTTACTTGTTTTGATCTAAATTGAATGGCATCGTCAATAAAGTATGTTACTGCTTGTATGGCTTCGTCGGCTCGCATGCCTCGCACGTCTATTTCTTGTTTAAATTTCAATTGTTTTTGACGTAATTCTGTGCTTGTTGATGTGCTGATGAATGTAGCATCTCGTTTTATTTGAGAAAAAGAATGGGCATCAGATTTTTTGAGTCGTGATGTTTGTACATTAGTTTTCAAGTTTCCAAAAGCTACGATGGCATTTTTACCTTCAATTGATAATACTTTTCCTATTGTAGGGCTTGTATCGAGCATTACATAGTCATTAATTCCTATTTTTGTATTTTTTTCTGTTTGCTTTTTCTTTTCTTCGTTTTCTTTTTTTTGATGATTTTGTCGTTCTATCTTTTTTACTGCTAATTGATGTGAATTAGCTGAATTTAATGATGACTTATATTCATCAAGTTGTTTGCGAACTTCTTTTGTACGTTCTTTTTCAGCTTGAGCAATTTTTATTTCGTGTATTGTGCGTTCGATGCTTGCATTGCTTTGTGCGAGGATTTCTTTGGCTTCATTTTTGGCTGTTTTTATTATCTCTTTGTGTTCACGAGAAATGATATCAACTTCGGCGTTGTATTTTTCAACAATTGCTTCGAGTTTTTTTTCTTTTATTCGGATATCTTGTCGCTTATTTTCCCAATATTTTTTGTCGCGTGCAATATCGAGTAAATATTTATCCATATTGATGTAATCACTTCCGACGATGCTTTCGGCTTCTGTGATAACTTCAGCAGGGAGTCCTATTTTTCTTGCAATTTCCACTGCGAATGAACTTCCAGGATAGCCTATTGATAGCTGAAATAATGGTTGCATCTTTTGTCTGTCGTATAGCATTGCGCCATTGATTATTCCGGGTGTGTCTTCGGCAAAATGTTTTAAGTTTTGATAGTGTGTTGTTATTACTCCAAATGTTTTCTTTTCATTAAGTTGGTGTAGTATTGCTTGCGCAATAGCGCCACCTATCTGAGGTTCTGTTCCACCACCAAATTCATCAATAAGTAGGATAGTACTATCATCACCATTATTGACAAAATGTTTCATATTGTTGAGGTGTGAGCTATATGTGCTAAGGTCGTCTTCAATAGATTGCTCATCACCTATATCAATAAATATATTTTTATAGATACCGATATGTGAGTTTTCATAGACTGGTGGCAACATTCCGCATTGTGTCATATATTGTATGATACCCACAGTCTTTAGACACACTGATTTTCCACCAGCATTTGGTCCTGAAATTAGTAATATTCGGTCTTTTGTATTTAAAGTTAAATTTAAAGGTACAACTGTTTTCCCTTGTTCTCGTAGTGCCATAAAAAGTACAGGGTGAACTGCATGATACAATTCAAGTTGTGGTTCCTTTTCAATATTTGGCAATAATCCGCCCAATTCGTTTGCAAATAAGGCTTTAGCTTTCACAAAATCTAATTTCCCAATTATTGAATAAGAATTAAGTAATTCATCTATATAAGGACGTATATTATTTGTAACATTGATAAGAATGCGAATTATCTCGCGACGCATTTCTCCTTCGAGTTCTCGAATATTATTATTTGCTTCAACAATTTCGGCAGGTTCTATAAATATTGTTTTTCCAGTAGCTGACTCATCATGAACGATACCACGTATTTTGCGCTTATACATTGGTGCAACAGGTATAACCAATCGTCCATCTCTCATTGATGGAGTTGTATCTTTATCAAGTATTCCCGATTGCCGTCCTTCATTTATTATGCGTCGAAGAAGTCCATTAATCCCTGTCATAGTAGAGTTTATAGCCTTTTTTATATCATTGAGTGCTGGCGACGCATTATCTTTTATATTACCAAATTTATCAAGGATTGATTCAATCTCTTTAACGATTCCAGGAAATCCAATCATCTCTTTTGTCACCATTGACAAATAAGGGTAGGGCGGTTGTGTGGTTTCGTCTTTATTAGTAAAAAAGGCAACTATTTCACTTATAGTAATAAGAGAACGCTTTAAATTGAATAAATCAGATTCATTTAAATATGTACCTGCTATGCGAATGCTATTAAGCTGTGAGGTAACATCATATATATAATTTAGAGGAAATTCTACCCCATCTTGAATTATATTAAGAAATTCTTTTGTCTCATTTAATCGACTTATTACTGTATCATAGTTGCTTGAGAATAGCATAGCATTACATTCAGCAATGCCAAGAGGGCTAATACACTTTTTTGCAATATCTTTTCGTAGTGTGTCAAAGCCGATTTTTGTTTCAAAATTTTGTGGATATATCACGCTTAATAATTTTATTACAAAATTAATAAAATCATTGACACAAAAAGAATTATAGTGTATTAAGAAGTTGTTGTTAAATGCTAAAAGGGCGAGTAACCACTAAATTAATATGGTTGCTCGCCCTTAGAAGCTATTTTATGGTTAGTATCAATCGCCTATTTTACTATCACTTTTGTAACTTTATTATCAACTTTCA
>JAVWYO010000173.1:0-2689 GCA_036661515.1 Muribaculaceae bacterium
TTTACGGTGTTTGTCTGCTTTTGTCTCCTCATTGTCTGAGGGTTTCAGCGGAGAGGGAGGGATTCGAACCCCCGGAGGTGTGACCCTCAGCGGTTTTCAAGACCGTCGCAATCGACCACTCTGCCACCTCTCCTTTTTTGTCAATACTTGTTGTTTTGTTTTGACGTGTGCAAAGATATGAACTAAATTTTAATTTTACAAATCTTTGGAATCTTTTTTTGGAAATTGAGCCAAATTGCTTTGTTGCTTTGCTATAATATGCGTTAGATGGTTTTGCATCTGCCGTTTGGGAGACGCGATATAGATTCATTTAAATACAAAAATGGAAGGGAATATGTTTATTTTACTGTTTTTTATTCGCTTATCATTACAATAAGTCAATTTATTCCCATATTTATTGTAATTTTGTAAAATATGACTTATTACATGACTATAAAAAATTTCAATAAAATATTTTTAATTATGAGAAAAGGGATATTAGGAGTACTAATTTTTGCTTTATTACCGATTATGGGACACGCAGAAAATGTTTTTTTACAAGAATTTAAGACCGTTCATAAAACGGCACCATTTGACAAAATTGCTAAATCATATTATGAGGAGGCTGTCGATAATGGAATCAAAGAACAGAATCAAGAGATTAACGCAATTATTATGCAACGTTCTATGCCTACGTTTGAAAATACAATCGTAGCACTGGAACGTAGTGGAAAAACACTTTCAAGAGTTCTTAATGTATTTTATCCATTACTCTCGGCTGATAGCGATGATGAGTTAATGGAAATTTCTATGCGAATTTCGCCAAAGTTGTCGGAACATGGAACAAATATTTCGCTTAACGAGAAATTATGGGAACGCATTAAATCAGTTTACGAAAACAAAGACAAGCTATCTCTTGATACAGAAGATACTATGCTTCTTCAGAAGACGTATGACTCTTTTGCTCGTTCAGGTGCTAATCTTAAGGGTGAAGATCGTGAAAAGTATCGTAAACTCGACGCTGAGCTATCGGATCTCACTCTAAAATTTGGACAAAACGTGCTTAAGGAAGTAAATACTTATGAATTTTGGCTTACTAAAGAGGATTTAGCAGGACTTCCAGAAAGCGCAATTGATGCGGCTAAATTTGCTGCTAAAGAAAAAGGCAAAGATGATGCTTATCTTATCACATTATCTGGTCCAAGCTACATGTCGTTTATGAAATATTCTTCTCGCGCTGACCTTAGAGAAAAGCTATACAAAATGTATAATTCTCGCAATACTAAAGGCGAATATAATAATTTAGGTATTATGACTCGTATTACCGAATTGAGAATGGAACTTGGCAAACTTCTTGGCGGTAAAAATTATGCAAGTTTCAGTCTTCAACGTAGCATGGCTGAAAACCCCGAAAACGTTTACACACTTCTAAATCAATTAAAGGCTTCATATACTCCTGCATTAAAGAAAGAATTAAAAGAGCTTACAGCATTTGCATCAAAATTAGAAGGCAAAAAAGTGTCTCTTAATGCTTGGGACTACTCTTACTATTCAAATAAGTTGAAAGATGCAAAATATAGTATTAACGACGAAGAATTACGTCCTTATTTTGAATTAAATAACACAGTAAACGGTGTGTTTGGCCTTGCAACAAAACTTTATGGATTAAATTTCACTGAGAATCCAAACATTGTTGTTTATCACCCAGAAGTAAAAGCCTATGATGTAACTGATGCTGATGGTTCGTTTATTGGAGTTATATATACCGACTTTTTTCCTCGTGAATCAAAACGAGGTGGCGCTTGGATGACTGGGTTCCGCGATGAATTAATTAACGAAAATGGCGAAAATATTCGTCCTCACGTTTCTATAACAATGAATTTTACTCGTCCTACAGAAACAAAGCCATCTTTACTTACATATAATGAAGTAGAAACGTTCCTTCATGAATTTGGGCATTCACTTCACGGACTTCTCGCTAAAACTAAATATTCCTCAATGTCGGGGACAAGCGTTTATCGTGACTTCGTGGAATTACCTTCACAATTTAATGAGAATTTCCTTAACGAAAAAGAGTTTCTTGACGGCTTTGCTCGCCATTATCAAACTGGGAAGCCTATGCCACAAGAATTAGTTAACAAGATTGTCGCATCATCACAATATGGTGCAGCATACTCTTGCATACGTCAGTTAAACTTTGGTCTTATCGATATGGCTTGGCATACTATTACGACTCCAGTGACCGATGTTGCTGCATTTGAAAATGAGGCTATAAAAGATGTTCAGATATTTCCAATTATTGACGGTTGCCTTATTTCGCCACAATTTACACATATTTTTGCTGGTGGATATGCTGCAGGATATTATAGTTATAAATGGGCAGAGGTTCTCGATGCCGACGCATTTGCTAAGTTCAAAGAGAATGGAATTTTTGATAAAGCAACAGCTAAATCCTTTAGAGATAATATTCTTAGCAAAGGTGGCACAGAGCATCCTATGACTCTTTACAAGCGTTTTAGAGGACAAGAGCCATCTATAAAAGCTCTACTTGACAGAGATGGAATTACATCTCCAAAAGCAAAAAAAGGCAAGACAAAGGTGGAAAAGAGGAGTACAGATAGGTAAATTTCATCTTTTAAAAATCTGTCTTTATATAATTTTAGCACAATAATAAGCACGTGAAATGTTTTTTTATTAACTTTGCAAGACA
>JAVWYO010000174.1:0-2572 GCA_036661515.1 Muribaculaceae bacterium
AGTTGGTAGCTCTTCTGATTTTATAAGGAATGGTACGCAGTGTACGCACTGTAAGAACATTTTTTTCTTAATTTTGGTGAGAGTTTTAATATGGGTAAAGGTAGGTGACTATGGTAGATGTTTCATACCAAAAAAACCTCTTTGATAAGCACGGTTTCCGCAACCTGACTTAACCAAGAGGAATTTTTCTAATATAACCTAAAAAATCTCAATTTGTTAGCTGTTCTATCCCACATAGGAATGGATAGTTACTAACGGATATAATATAAAACCATTTTTATTAGAAGTCGTTTCCTAATAATTGCGTATAAAATTCTTTTACGTCTTTCCATTTATAAAATGGGAAGTTTTGGGTAACTATAGGAATTGATGTTTCGCGTTCGTTATGCAAAAATTTCACTAATATGTCTTTTTCTTTTTTGCTATTTCTAAAGAAGACTATCTGTACATTTCCAGCCATTGGTGCTATTTTGAAGTCGCTGAAGTGCTTGTAAAATTCATAAGGGTCGGAAACTGAATTATAACAATCTTTAAGCCTAAGCATACCGCAAAGAGGAATAAGATTTCCATCATGTCCAAATCGTAGTGTGGCACCGTTGCTATTACTTGCAATGATTTCTTCGGCTGTTTCAATTATATTTCTCAATTGAGGCTTTGCATTATCGAGCATCATACCATGATTTCCTTCATAATTACTGTCGCACACATAGAATCGATAATTGAAAGCCTGCCACAAGTCAAATAATTCTTGTTTTTCAAACAAGTCGAGGAAAGATACCGGTGTTTCAACGTTTTGTGCGTCAATTGCGAGCCAATATATTCCCCACATGAGTTGATGAGGGTTTACATTGCGTGTAATGTATTTTTTGTCGGAGAATAACGATGAGACGAGCCTATCGGCATTAGTGTGAGCTATTTCAAATTTACGATTTTCTTCGCGCCATGCTCCATCGGGAGCAGTAAATTTATTTGACTCAGGGCTATGATAGTTTAGATACTTCATGTATCGATTACTTGATTCTCTTGTAATTGATAGACTTGGATTTAGTTCCTTTAGTCGTTCGCTGAAAGCGTCCATACTAAGGACACAACGAACAACCGTTGTTGAGCGAGCCGATATTTTAGTAGCACCTTTAAACACTTGTGGATATGCGTTAAACATTCTTTCTGCTATTCCACGATGTTGTCTCACTCCAAGTGGAGTTAAATCTCCGCCTCGTCCCTCCGTCTCTTTCCATAATTCATTTAGACGTAATAACACATCTTCGCCAAGAGGCGTTAGTGTTTTACACTTATGAGCATCGTTCATTAGCGTCATTACCCATTGGTAATCGTTATCACTAATAAGATATCGAGAACCGTGCCTGCCATAATGACTGATATAAAACGGTTCATATCCCTTAGGTGCTGGCGTGTTTTGCACAGTTGTAACAGGATATGCATAATACACGCCACCAGCTTTTTCTATAGTTTCAAACACCTCATTTTTTGTTGTTTGAGCAACCAATGAAAATTGGAATGCCAAAAGCAATAATGGGATTAATATATTAATTCTTTTTTTCATCTATTATTTACTATTTTTTAGCGTAACCATCGTTTTGAATCAGCTTAGGATTGTTAGTTAATTCACTTTCAGGTATAGGGAACAGATTGTATTTATTATCGACATCCGAGCCAAGACGTTCGCCATTTTTCCAATCCCAGTTGTTTCCTTTTGTAAATTTACCGAAACGAATTAAGTCAGTGCGACGAATAAGTTCGGTTGCCAATTCCCTTTGACGCTCACTTAAAATAAAATCAAGAGTCAATTGATTATCGGCAATTTTCCCAGAGATATTTGAGCTAACACCATCTTTAGCATATTTATCAGACATATATGCTCGCATACGCACTTCGTTAACAAAGTCAAGAGCTTCATTTCTTGCGCCACTTGCGCCACGCAATATTGCTTCGGCTGCCATAAGATAAGCATCAGCAGTACGGAAAATAGGGAAATCAATTGAAGTATATGTGTCTCCCGATGCGCTTATCTGATCATCTTTAGTTACATTTCTCCACTTTATATATCCATATCCGCAAGAGAATGTGCTTGTCATGGCTAAATTATTATCCCAAGTTTCTTTAGTCTGATTAGGAAGAGCCGTAAAGAATTGAGCTCTCTTATCGGCTTTATTATTACCCCAAGTGTCCTTAGCATCAAATTTAACATCGTCGGCATTGAACGCATTAACTAAAGTAGTCTTTGATCGTACATTTCCCCATCCTTTAGATCCGACACCCGTATTATATAACTCATTCATAGGTCCATTAACAAATGCTTTAACATAGAAGTTAGTCCCAGCCGAACTTTGAGCTTTCAATCCATCTTGAACAAGTCCCCAAATAATTTCTTTACAAGTATTGTTATCAGCGAGAAATATGTGACGATAATCAGATGCAAGAGGATTAGTACCAATAGTAATAACTTTTTTAGCAAATGTGTAAGCATCTTGATAATGGTTCTCTCCAATCCATGTTTCGGCATTTAAATACATTCGAGAAAGTAAGAACCACGCTGCTACTTTATCAACAC
>JAVWYO010000175.1:0-2567 GCA_036661515.1 Muribaculaceae bacterium
TAATGCTACTCAATATACTAATAACAAGTAATATACGCTATATATATGTAGTAATACTTTAACCATAAAGTGTTCAATATATAGATATGATATTACAAACCAAAACAGCTATTTTGTTTTGCAAATGCGATTATCTAAAAATAAATTTGCAGTTTCCAATTTTAATAATTACATTTGTACATTCTAAATTATAAAGGTAAATAGAGATGGATATTGTAACTCGCATAAAATTATTCCTAAATACTAAAGGAATTGCCGTTTCGCAGTTTGCTGATGCATGTGATATACCTCGCCCCACAGTTTCTCAGCTTTTAAATGGGCGCAATAAAAAGGTTAGTGATGAGATAATATCAAAAATACACATTACTTATCCTACTCTATCCATTATGTGGCTTATGTTTGGTGATGAACCTATGTGTCTAAATAAATCCACCTTAGATATAGATATTCCTCAAAATACTCCTGGTGCTAATGATGGCCTGTTTGACGAGAGTGCATTAATTGTGAATAACGGTACAGCAAATGATAATAATGAAACCCTGAGTGCTTTAAATGGGCAAAATACGATTGTGTTTGACGACTTAATAACCTCTACCATAGCTAATAAAGCACAACAAAGCACTAATAATGGACTAATAGCGCAGACTATCGAGAAAATAACAAAAGATGTGGAACGCAAAAAAAATGATACGAAATCAAATATTCTTGGTAAGGAGATTGTAAATATAATGGTTTTCTATTCTGATAATAGTTTTGAGTCATTTACTCGATAGGCCGTGAATATAGAAGTTATTTTGTAAAAGCTCTATAATAAATTTTTAGTAGCTTTGTAGTCAATTATAATATTTACAACAGCTTTACTTTAAATGAAGAAGTTTATTATCGATTTCTTAGTAAAAGAGAATAATAACCTAAATAGCAATTATTCTCTCCTTAAATTGACACCTAAGCAAGGCACATTACCCGTTATATATCCAGGTCAATTCGTGCAAGTACTCATAAATAATTCACCATCAACGTATCTTAGGCGACCTATTTCAGTAAATTATGTTGATTATTGCCAAAATGAATTGTGGTTGTTGATACGCAATGCTGGTGCTGGTACAAATGCTCTTATTGATACTAAAATAGGTGAAATATTAAATATAATATTACCACTTGGTAATAGTTTTAGTTATCCAAAAAGTAAAGATGATGAAGTGCTACTTATAGGTGGAGGTGTAGGTGTCGCTCCGCTACTTTATTGGGGTAGTATATTAAAACAACAAGGTTACAAACCTTCGTTCCTTTTGGGAGCTAAGAGTGCTTCAGATTTACTTGAATTAGACTATTTTAGGCAATTCGGGAGCGTTTATGTGTCAACTGATGATGGGACAATGGGCGAAAAAGGGTTTGTAATCAATAATACGATACTTCAAACAGGTACATTTAAGCAAATATCATGTTGTGGACCAGCTATAATGATGAAAGCGATTGCTAAAATAGCTCGACACAAAGGTGTTGAATGTGAAGTGTCGCTCGAAAACACTATGGCATGTGGTGTAGGAGCGTGTCTCTGTTGCGTAGAGGATACAGTTAATGGTAATGTGTGTGTGTGTAAAGATGGTCCAATATTTAATATAGATAAATTGAAATGGGAGATTTAAGTGTAGCAATAGGAGATTTACGTCTTAAGAACCCTGTTCTTACAGCATCGGGAACATTTGGATATGGTGAAGAGTTTGCCGACTTTGTTGACCTAAATCGACTTGGTGGCTTTATTATTAAAGGTACAACATTAAATCATCGCGAGGGTAATCCTTATCCTCGAATGGTGGAAACTCCATCTGGAATGCTAAATGCCGTTGGATTGCAAAATAAAGGTATTGACTACTTTATTTCGACTATATATCCACGAATAAAAGATATTAATACTGAAATTATAGTAAATGTATCGGGTGCATCGGTAGCCGATTATGTAGCTGTGTGTGAGAAGATAAAGCCATTAGACCATATAAATGCTGTGGAGATAAATATTTCGTGTCCTAATGTTAAAGAGGGCGGAATGGCATTTGGAACCACATGCGATGGAGCATCTACAGTAGTAAAGGCATGTAGAGAAGTCTATGATAAGACGATGATAGTAAAATTGTCACCAAATGTTACAAATATTGCTGAAATCGCACGTGCAGTAGAGGCTGAAGGAGCTGATTCGGTATCTCTAACAAACACTTTTCTTGGAATGGCTATAAATGTAGATACTCGTAAACCATATCTTTCAACAATAACAGGAGGGCTGTCGGGGGCTTGTATTCGCCCGATTGCTGTGCGTATGGTTTGGCAGGTAGCAAATGCTGTTAAAATACCAGTTATAGGACTTGGTGGCATAATGAATGGACGTGATGCAGTGGAATTTATTCTTGCAGGAGCTACTGCTGTTCAACTTGGCACTGCAAATTTTATAGATCCCGAAATAACAATAAAAGTGATTGATTATATATCTGAATATCTCGACCGTCACAATATTGAATCAGTAAATGACCTAATTGGAGGAATGATAAAATAAAAATTAACGGATAAAAGCAAAT
>JAVWYO010000176.1:0-2519 GCA_036661515.1 Muribaculaceae bacterium
ACCAATCAGCTGTCTTTACATCAATTATATTTATCTCGTTTGCTACCAATGGCGTTGCTATTGGAATGGTAACAACTCCTGTGTTATTGGCATTTGTTGTAAAAGTGATTTTCTTAATTGGTGCATCGCCTGGATTTATTCTTAAACGTATAGCATCAGGAATACTCCATAACTTTAATTCCTTTGTCAATTTGATGTTTGGACCACGTCCACTTGCACCAGTATATACGAGTTTCATTCCATTTTCTATTGCAGTAGCAACCATCTTCTTTCCACCAGCCTGCGTTATTTTCCATGTCGCTGGGTCAAGATTTGGATCGATTGCCATTGCATGAGCTGTTGGCTTTTCAACGATTACTTCCATTGAACCCGCGAAAGAACCTATGGTACCATGAATCGTTGTGGTGCCATTAACGCTTCCTTGCAAAATTCCATCATCAATGCCGATAGTTGCAATACTCACATCGTCACTTATCCAAGATAGAGCAGCAGGATTTATTGGCATTTTGGTTTCATTCATTAAAGCCTCTACTTCAACAGGATATTTACGATAAGTATCATTAATCACACTTTTTAATCGCATTGAAAGATTATCACTTTCAACGATAGTAACGGGTATTTTTGATGTTATAGTCTTATAAGTCGCCGTTAGAGCGTGAGTACCCGAACCATTGCCAATAAATATTTTCCCATCTTTAATCTCTCCAAGTACAGCATCACAAGATAGAGTAACATCTTTTACATCATTATCAATAAGCATTCCATATTTATTATAGCCATAAAATTGTGGCTTATATGTGCCGTGCTTAGGAAATTTCATAGCATAATCGACAAATTTTATTTCAGCAATTTCATTATCTTCAGGAGCTTTAAGTACGGCATAAAATCCATTACTAACCGCACGTTCTTTACCATCGGCTGGCACATTTAATATTCCTAAATTCTGGACATACATTCCAGCAGAGCCACCACCATCAACATTTACAGCTTCATAGCACCCAGCATATTTCATAACATCGGCACCTTCGGGATATGTAGAGCCATCAGAAATAGAACTACGGCCATCTATTAATCCCCATACCATAACACTACGATCCTTGCTATAGCCAAACATTGTGCGAGGATTATTATTATCTCTACCATTAATCCACCAGCTTGAATTATACTCAACTTCACCGTGATTTAATATAACAACATCACCTCCACTACACTCTTTAAGGCGTTCGGGCGAAATATTATAATTGCCAAGTTTTGTGTTTAAATTCATCGTGAGCACATCGCCATCTTTAAGAGATGTGAGGTCTGAAATGCGAGTTCCACTTGCAGAAAGTACGGCTTGATTAGGTTCTATCTTCATATTTCCTCCTTGCGTTGCACTGCCTACTATCTGAACTTTAAATGGCTTATTAATACTCCATTCTTGCCCTTCAACTAATTTAATAGCAACTTCAGTTGTTGCACTATTAGTCTTTGTGTAATGTCCACATTTGTCATTAAATAAGACAAGTTCATTTTCAAAAAGGTCATAATTTATACGTGTCAATCCTACTGACGTGTTATCGGGACGAGTAAAAGAGAACGACTGGCTAACCCAATCACACCACATATTTTTATTATAATCCATAAAGAAATGTCCACTCTTATTGCTTTCATCTCGCGTAGAAATAGCTATTTGCCCGTCCATATAGCAACCCATATTTGGTGTGCCAATATATGGCTTCCACGTATAGTAAAAATCGGCATTTACACCAGCAATATAATAATTACCTGACTTGGTTTTACGTTTTGCTACATCAGAAATACATTCTACCGTCAGCGTAGAGTCGTTTCCAAGTTCCATACGATATTCTATATTATCATGACCTTTCATATCCATTGTCAAGAAAAAACCACGAAATTTTTTAGTTCCATTAGTGGCACGATACAGTAAAGCCGTGTACATAGTTCCTGGCCCAACCTTCACATGACGAAGTGTGTCAATTCTAAAGTCCTTGCCTTGTATTGGAACGACGCGAACATCATCGGCTTTTACCGAAATTGCACATATACAAATTGCTACAAATAGGAAAAAAAAATGTTTCATTGATATTTATTTTATCGTTAATTAATATGTCTTATAATGCGAAAGAAGTAGAGTACCCTGAATTTATTCAGATACTCTACTTCCTATTTATTTTATAAATAATTTTTTCTATGCGTCATAAGCACAGTCATTATCTTATTACAAGCTTAACATTACTATTATTGCCATTGTAAGTTACAGTTACAAAATAAGTACCTGCAACGAGGTCATTAGTTGGTATAGTTATATTCTCGCCATTTGTTTTTGCTGAAATATTCTTCACTTGTTGTCCTGCAACGTTTGTAATAGATATTTTTATATCACCTTCAAATGCAGTTTTGATATAAGCATTATCTCCAGCAGATACAGGATTAGGAAAGAGTTGTATGTTATTATCAGCTACGACGCCATCAACGCCGCCACCCTCTGGAACGGCATCATACACGGTCTCTATTCC
>JAVWYO010000177.1:0-2407 GCA_036661515.1 Muribaculaceae bacterium
ATATTCATAGATGAAGCAACTGGGCTCCCCCTCAAGCAGAGCATGGCCTCGCGCCTCATCATCAATGAGCAAAATGAATTACACGGCATTGTACAGACAGGCTTACAATATATGAAACTTCTTGAATGGAGTGAAAAAGCAGGGAAAACTATTTGCATATAAAACACAAATAATAACGATGAATAAATTTTTGATGGCAACAATAATTTGTCTGATGGCTATCGGGCAAACGTTTGCGCAAGGAAAAATCGGAGTAAAGACCAATCTGCTCTATGGAGCAGGCGCACAAACTCCCAATCTTGGTTTAGAGATAGGACTTGGCAAACGCACAATGCTCGACATCTCGGGTGGTTATAATTGGTTTAATCTCGATGGAATGAAAGATAACAACAAGAAGATGGTACATTTCATGATACAGCCAGAGTTTCGCTATTTTCTTTGCGAGCGATTCAATGGACATTTTTTTGGTGTTCATGCTTTATATTCACAATATAATATAGGAGGCCACAACCTTCCGATGCTATTTGGGAAAGGGTCGCAGAATTTCCGTCACGAGGGAAATGCCTACGGCGCTGGTATCTCCTATGGCTATCAGTTGGTATTAGGCAAGCATTGGAATGCAGAATTTAATATTGGTGTTGGATATATGCGAATGAAGTATGATAAATATGAATGTGCCACATGTGGTAAAAAACTATCTACAGAAACGAAAAACTATTTTGGTCCCACAAAGGCAGGAATTTCACTTATCTATATTATAAAATAAGACGATGAAAAAAAGTATAATCTTTATATTAGGCACACTTCTCGTAACGAGTAGTTATGCTCAAGATGTAAAAATCAGTGACAGTGATATTTTGAAGAAAGATAATCAAGTGATGGTGAGCTTTAATGCCGAAGTATCAAAAATCTCGACAAATGCAAAGCTGACTATTACTCCTGTAATATACAGTGGCACAAATAGTAAATCGCTACGCCCTATTATAGTATCGGGACGCAATAAATCGATTACCGACTCACGTGCAGGAATCAACGATGGTGCTACACGCACCAAGAAAGACTTATTAGTTCACTTCTACGAAGAGATTCCATATCAAGAATGGATGAGCGACCTATCGCTACGCATCGACCGCAAGATAGAGAGTTGCTGTAATGAGAAATTCTTAGCATCAACGGCAATTATTGATAATAAGGTTATTTATAGTCCCGAAAAGGAAGAAATAGCTTGGACTCCCATCAGCCCTATCGCGAAATCGCAATCGGCACTTACCGATTTCGACGGTGAGTCGCCATTCCTTGCTTCAATGGAAGATTATAAGGTAATGGCTAAAGATTTTGACGTTATGCGCGCCGATGGTGCGCTGATAGTATATTTCAGACAAGGACATCGAATCCTCGACCCTAACTATGAAGGCAATAAGCAATCTCTTGACCAAATCAAGAAAGTGATGGCAATGATTGATGCCGACCCTAATGCTACACTTGGCAAGATAGTCATTGCTGGAGCGTCATCGCCCGAAGGCACACTACGCCGTAATGAGTTCTTAGCTCAAAAGCGTGCCGATGCGTTAAAGAAATATTTGGGGATAAAGACCGCGTCGAAAGACGACTTATTTGAACTAATAACCGTAGGTGAAGACTGGAGCGGACTATGCCAAATGGTAGAAGCATCGGATATGAAACATAAAGAATTAGTGCTTGAAACGATAAAGAAATATCCAGTAACTGGTGGCCGTGAAAATGAGCTAATGAAACTCAAAGGTGGCCGACCATATAACTACATGCTGAAGCACTTCTTCCCAAAGCTACGTAGCGCAGGATATATACGCATCTATTATGACGCAAAGCCAACGGCAGAGTTTAAGGCTACAAATGAAGCAATAGAATTATATAACAATCGCTCATTTAGCGAGGCTCTAATGCGCCTTGACCGTGTGCCAGCGACAGCCACCACCGAAGATATGAGAGGCTTGTGCATGATGATGCTTGGCGACTATGACAAGGCAGAAGTTACACTTAACAATGCTATAAAACTTGGCAGTGCCGATGCAGTGAAGCATCTTGAAGAATTAAGGAAAAAAACAGCGAGTAAATAATAATTCGCTTACAAATAAAAAACAGACAACGATTTAAAAAACAATTTAACTAAATTATTAACTAAAAACAAAGAAAATGAAGAAATTAAAATTGTTTGCAATGGCTTTTATAGCCTTAGCAATGTTCTCTTGCTCGAAAGATGAAGAGAATGGCGGAAACACTCCTCAAGTAGTAGAGGGAGTTGAAACTTATGCAACATTCAACTTTAATGTTGAAGGTGGTTCTATCCAAGATAGAGGAGGATCAGAAACTGACCTTGACAAGACTACTGGCAAAGATGATGTAGTTAAAGACATTCGTATTGCTATAT
>JAVWYO010000178.1:0-2406 GCA_036661515.1 Muribaculaceae bacterium
TCATGCTTATAGCAACATTATCACCACTCTTCACTGGATTGGGACTAATAGCAAGCGCGTTATCTACAACAGCATCTTCAACACCCAATGATAATGGAACATCTTTATAAATTGCTTCTATTCCAGGTATCTCAATTGTATATTCTTTCCCTATACTGGAATTATCCATTTCAAACTGAATATAGTTAAGGAATAACGGATAGCTCTGCATATCTGTCTCATCACACCAATCAGATGTCTTTAAATCTATAATATTTAAAGTATTAGAATCTGGTGTATTAACAATACTATTAATAGTGCCTCCGCCATTTGCCTTAGTGCTAATTGTTATCCTTTTTATTGGTGCATCACCAGGATTAATCCTTAAACGTATAGTATCAGGGAGACTCCAAAGTTGGATTTTCTTAGCTAATTTGATATTTGGACCACGTCCACTTGCACCAGTATATACGAGTTTCATTCCATTTTCCATTGCAGTAGCAATCATATTCTTTCCACCAATCTGCGTTATTTTCCATGTCGTAGGGTCAAGATTGGAATCGATTGCCATTGCGCGAGCCGTTGGCTTTTCAACAAAAACTTTCATTGAACCGTTAAATGTTCCGACGGTTCCATGCACCGTAGTTTCTCCATTAGTAAGACCTTTAAGCACACCATTATCTGGATTTATTGTTGCAATGGAATTATCATCTATGCTCCATTTTAGTGCAGAAGGATATATGGGCATTGGCGTATCTTTTACAATAGCTTGAACTTCGACTGGATATTCTTTATATGTATCTGTTATAACTTTTGTTAAGCGTATTGCTACATTGTCACTCTCTTCAACTGTTACAGGTATTGTGGCAGTTAAGCCATTATATGTGCCTGTCAGCGCAAAAGTGCCATTAGCACTACCTATAAGGGTATCAAAATCTACTATTTCACCATGACCAGCAGGACATGAAAGAACGACACCTTCAACATTTGTATTGATGAGCATTCCATATTTATTATATCCATAAAACACTGGGTCATATACTCCATACTTAGGAATATTCATTGCCCAATCAACAAATTTAATTGATGCAATAGCATTATCTTCGGGGGCTATTGATGACGCAAAAACGCCAGCACCAATGCCTCGTTCCTTACCATCACTTGGATTATTAACTTGTTCAAATCCTTTGATATATAAGCACGAAGAACCGCCTCCATCAAGATTAAGAGCATAATTTGCTCCTGCATATTTCATGATATCGGCAAGTTGCTTTGTCGTTACACCCACCGAATTTACATAACGGCCATCAACTACACAAAAGTATAGTTTATCTTTATTTCTTGAATACCCTATTGCTGTACGTGGATGAAGTTCTGCCCAATCGTTGTCTACAACGGCATCATCAAGAAGAATATATCTATCGCCTCCCATCAACACATCTAAACTCGGATTAAGCTTATCGGTCTTAAAATTTAAATTCAATGACAATTCCCCTTCATCTCCAGCTTTAAATCCTTGAACAAATGTTTCAGCCGTTCCATGTCCCGATAATACAGCTTGACCTAATCCCATTTTCATGTTTCCTTTTCCAGAAATGACTTTTAGGACTTTAAACTTTAATGGCTCATTCACGTCCCATATATTTCCAGGTAAAAGCTCTATTAGAGCTTCTGTTCCAGCCCAATTTGTGTGAGTGTAATTGCCATTTAAGTTATTATAGAATAACAACATATCGGTATTTCGCACGGTATTAATATCGTCTATTGCATGTTTAGCACCATTAACGATTACTGAACCATCATAGCTAATATAATCCATGAAGATATTCTTTGCCTTATCAAGACCTATTAAAGGTCGCATATCGGGGATTGTGGTACGGGCCAATTGACCGTCAAACACACACGCATTAAGAGGATAACCTATATTATCTGAGATTTTAAAGCCATCACCATTAATGCCAGCGAAAAAAGAACGTTCTTTTGTACTTTTCCGCTTTGCCATTTCACTTGGTGTTTCACACGTTAAAGTAGAATCTTTAGCTAAAATGGTTTTTATCTGCACATACGGATTCTTTAAATCTATTTCAAAAATATGAGCTCTTAAGGGACCCTTTTCATTGGTCAGTTTTAGTGAAGTATAAAGAGAGCCATGCCCTGCATCAAAATGTTGTAGCGTATCAACTTTATAAGTTGTTCCTTGAATTATTATTTCAGATTTTTTAGTGGCAAATACTGAAATTGAAATTAATATTGCTACAAAAAGTAGTATTAATCTATGTAAATTGCTAATCATAATTAAAATTTGATAAAATGTCCATAAAATACAAAAGGCTGTCTAAATTTAAAGTAAAGGCAGCCTTTTTTTAATTCTCTTGTAGAATTGTCTATTCCACTATCAACTTGCCAGTTTGCTTTGTTCCGTTTTGC
>JAVWYO010000179.1:0-2403 GCA_036661515.1 Muribaculaceae bacterium
CGACGCCATCAACGCCGCCACCCTCTGGAACGGCATCATACACGGTCTCTATTCCTGGCATCAAAATGGTGTATTCTTTACCTGTGGTAGATGCTCCCATATCAAAGTAGATAGAGTTTAAAATTATAGGATAATTGGATATATCTTTTGCATCACACCAATCAGATGTCTTTACATCAATTATATTCATCTCGTTTGCTACCAATGGCGTCGTTATTGGAATTGTAATTACTCCGTGACTATTGGCATTTGTAGTAAAAGTGATTTTCTTAATTGGTGCATCGCCTGGATTTATTCTTAAACGTATAGCGTCGGGAAGACTCCATAACTTTAATTCCTTTGTCAATTTGATGTTTGGACCACGTCCACTGGCTCCTGTATATGTGAGTTTCATTCCATTTTCTATTGCAGTAGCAACCATATTCTTTCCACCAGTCTGTGTTATTTTCCAAGTCGCAGGATCGAGATTTGGATCTATTGCCATAGCATGAGCCGTTGGCTTTTCTACGATTACTTTCATTGAACCGTTAAATGTACCAAGTGTTCCATGAATTGTGGTTTCGCCATTAGCAACTCCCTCTAAAACACCCGTTTGAGCGTCAATTTTTGCAATAGAAGCATCATCAGAGCTCCATGTCAAGGCTGAAGATGCAATAGGCATATTTTGTTCACGAACGACAGCCTGAACTTCCACCGGATAGCTACGATAAGTATCACTAACAACCGATGTGTTGCGCATTGTCATTTCATCAGATTTTATAATCTTAACAGGAATTGTTGTAGTAAGAGCCCCTAATGTAGCCGTTAGTGCATGTGTTCCAGAACCATCGCCAATAAGTGTTGCACCATCGACGTAACCAAGTTCTTTAGAGCACGAAATAACGACATTTTTAACATCGGTGTCAATCAACATTCCATATTTATTATAGCCATAAAATTGTGGACAATAAGTACCATATTGAGGCATTTGCATCGACCAATCGACAAATTTTATAGTTGCAACGACATTGTCTTCGGGAGCGTTGCTAACAGCAAATATTGCATTACCATCAGAGCGTTCGGCTCCGTCAGATGTGCGATTACGTATTCCAAGTGCACTCGTATAAAGAGTTGAAGAACCTCCGCCATCAAGATTAATAGCATCAGTAGCTCCTGCATATCTCATAATATCACCTACTTGTGATGTGCGTGCACCATGAGAGATACTTGAACGGCCATCAACTACCATCATTACGACTTTAGACTTATTATCACCATAACCGATACCTGTTCGTGGATGGAATGATGACGCATCTCCACGTTCACCCTCCGTATCAAGAGTAGCGCCATTGCCAACGGTGCGAGGATTACCCGAAATCATTTGGTCGGGAACTATATTGATACCATCAATAGAAATTACTGAATTTACAGTAACAATATCTCCTACTTTCAAATCATTTATAAAAGCAAGTGCTCCCTTAGTTCCGTCTGTTGTGCTCGTTCCTCGACCATGTAGCACATATCCATTTTCGGGAATAGCTAAGTCGCCTGTAGAAGTAGCAGTACTTGTTACTTCAAATTTACAACTTCTTCCTGCCAAGAACGATTGACCTTCAACTAATTTTACAGTAACTTCACCACATTTGCCAGCATGTGACGTTTGATTTGTTGAACCATAGTAGCGGTGAGTGAGTATTGTAATGCCATTATCGGGCGAACCCACATTAACTCCTTTAAAAAGAACACTGTGCTCGCCACATTGCACTGTTCCTTTATTAAAAGATGCTTGACCTATAAAAGGTACTCCAGTATTATCAATAGCAAATTGCTTATTAAATTCTGATGTTTTATAAAATTCACCATCTACAATACATGCAGCAGTAGGTGTACCAACAATAGATTTTCCATTTGTAGAGGTGCCTTTTGTAGCAAAGAAATCGCCATTTACTCCAGCATAGTATGTCTTGCCAGGTACAGTGTGAGATTTTGCCATGCTTGATGTCGTTTCAGCACCAGCAACTTTATCATTTCCACAAATAGTGCGGATAGAAACTGCTGGATTTTTCAAATCAACAGTAAGATAAAATGCACGCAGATTATAGGTAGCTCCCGTGAACAAAAGCGATGTCTGAGTAGTACCAGGACCCACTTGCGCATGATATAATGTATCAACTTTATAAGTTTCGCCTATAATATCATAATAGTACTTATCAGTTGCATTTGCAAATAGCACTACGAACAAAAAAAGTAATGATGAAGTAATTTTTTTAATCATGTTATTTCGGTTTAGTTTTAGTATTTTATTTTAATAGATAATTGCGGGATAAAGTTAATCAACAATTTAATATTTAGCAATATCTTTTTGCATTTTAGACTCTAAAAAATCTTAATAAAAGGACCATTAAAGTCATCGTTATTTAAATT
>JAVWYO010000180.1:0-2285 GCA_036661515.1 Muribaculaceae bacterium
ATAGCTTTTTCATTTTTTATTTTCAGTTATATTTTTATCACAATATAACTTCTTCAGCTGGCATTTAATTCCGTTTTTATTTCGTCCTATCGACTATTTTTACTAATTTTGTTAGCTGTTATTATTTGCCCGAAAAACAAAGAAAATAACATTTTCCATACTAAGTAAGGCACAGCTTAATTGAATTTTAACTACTAACGATAACTATGTCAGAAGAACAAGAAAATTATTCCGCCAATAGTATTCAAGTCCTCGAAGGACTCGAAGCTGTCCGTAAACGACCATCTATGTACATCGGTGACACTGGCTCAAGAGGGTTACATCACCTTGTTTACGAAGTTGTCGACAACTCTATCGACGAAGCATTGGCTGGATATGCAAGTCACATCGAAGTCACAATCAATGAAAACAATTCGGTAACCGTAGTTGATAACGGTCGCGGTATTCCTGTCGATTTGCACGAAAAAGAACAAAAATCAGCCCTTGAAGTTGTACTAACAGTCCTTCATGCAGGGGGTAAATTTGATAAAGGCTCTTATAAAGTATCTGGTGGACTTCACGGAGTAGGTGTTTCATGCGTAAATGCTCTTTCAATATATCTTTGTGCCGAAGTTCACAGAGCTGGGAAAATATATAGGCAAGAATATTCTTGCGGACACCCTAAAGAACCTGTAAGAGTTGTTGGTGAAACCGACATATCGGGAACTAAAGTAACATTCCTACCCGATCCTTCAATATTCACAGAAACAGTTTACGAATATAAAATTTTAGCAACACGCTTACGTGACCTCGCATTTCTTAATGCTGGAATCACGCTAACACTCACCGACATGCGCTTAGTAAACGCCGAAGGTGTCGCTAAAAAAGAAATTTTCCATTCAGAAACAGGTCTCGACGAATTTGTTCGCTACATAGACTCAAACAAAGAACAGCTAATCGAAGATGTTATCCACATCAACACCGAGCGACAAGGAATTCCTGTTGAAGTTGCACTGACCTACAACACCACATATAACGAAAATATTTACTCTTTCGTTAACAACATCAACACCATCGAAGGTGGTACACACCTCACTGGCTTCCGTCGTGGATTAACTGGGACGCTAAAAAAATATGCTGAAGACTCAAAAATGCTTGAAAAAGTAAAAATTGAAGTTTCAAGCGACGACTTCCGTGAAGGACTCACAGCCGTTATCTCAGTAAAGGTTATGGAGCCACAATTTGAAGGACAAACAAAGACAAAATTAGGCAACAACGAGGTCATTGGCGCAGTGCAAACAGCCGTCAGCGAAGCTCTACGCAACTATCTCGAAGAGCACCCACGCCAAGCACGCATAATTGTTGAAAAAGTAATTATAGCTGCTCAAGCACGCCACGCCGCCTATAATGCCCGACTAAAAGTTCAACGCAAATCGCCTCTTGGGGGAGGTGGACTACCCGGTAAACTTGCCGACTGCTCCTCTAAAATTGCTGAAGAATGTGAACTATATCTTGTCGAGGGAGACTCTGCTGGTGGTTCTGCCAAGCAAGGTCGTGATAGAGTATTCCAAGCCATTCTTCCTCTTCGTGGTAAGATTCTTAATGTTGAGAAAGCAATGGATCACAAAGTATTTGAAAGTCAAGAAATAATAAATATATTCCGCGCACTCGGAGTAACAATAGGTACTCCCGACGACAGCAAAGAAATTAATATATCCAAGCTACGTTATCATAAGATTATTATCATGACCGATGCCGATGTCGATGGTAGCCACATTGCAACACTACTATTGACTTTCTTCTTCCGTCGCATGCGACCAGTTCTCGAAAACGGATACGTATATCTTGCTACACCACCATTATACAAATGCTCTAAAGGCAATAACGAAGAATATTGCTGGACAGACATGCAAGTACGCAAATTTATCGACACATTTGCAAACGGTGACGAACGTCAAATAAAACTACAACGCTATAAAGGTCTTGGTGAAATGAACCCAGTCCAACTTTGGGACACTACTATGGACCCAGAAAACCGTATGCTAAAGCAAGTAAACATTGATAATGCAGCTGAGGCCGACCGCATTTTCTCCATGCTGATGGGTGAAGATGTAGCGCCACGTCGCGAATTTATCGAAGATAACGCCACTTACGCCAACATCGACGCTTAAAACAAGTAAGCATATATAACCACAAAGAGGAGAAGACCACCAAGTTTTCTCCTCTTTGTCTTTAAATATTAAGATTGGAACAATAATAAATAATCAATATAAAGCACCTAAAAACATCAACATATAGGTATTATT
>JAVWYO010000181.1:0-2273 GCA_036661515.1 Muribaculaceae bacterium
CGCTCACTCCATTATAGGGTTAAATTTCAGAACTAAAGTTCTGAAGTGGAACGTCGGAAACGTTCCACACCACTAAAACTTCCGATTACGCACCCTTTTTTCGCATATCCCGAGCGCTAAGCGTCGCTATCTTTGTAACACGCGCACAATCAGCCAAATACAAAAAAGGGTGCGTACACTGCGTACTGTGCGTACACACGCCAACCATCACACAATCAGCCACTTAAAAATCACCCTGTACGCACCACTCCTGCGTACTATTAAAATTATAAAATAGAATTATTGCCATAATTCTTTTGATTTACCTATATTTGCAATTCATATTTATTTCAGATTATGACAAACGCATCTTTAAGACTTCCTGCCGAATGGGAACCTCAATCAGGTATTTTAATATCTTTCCCACATAAAAATACCGATTGGGACTATATGCTCGATGAGGCAGTTAAATGCTTTGTTGATATAGCGAAAGCCATTGTTAGCGATGAATTACTTATCATCGTAACTCCACACGTTGATAAAGCAAAAGAGGCATTAAAAGATATAGAGCCTTCTAAAATAGTATATTACGAGATTGAGACTAATGACACGTGGGCTCGTGACTTTGGTGGAATTACAATATTAAATAACAACAAACCTATCGTTTGTGACTTTAAATTCAATGGTTGGGGCTTAAAGTTTGCATCTAATCACGATAATTTAATTACAAGCAAATTAAATAATTGTAATGCTTTTAATGCAAGTTATTACAACCATCTAAATTTCGTTCTTGAGGGTGGCTCAATAGAAAGCGATGGAATGGGTACTATCCTCACCACCGCTCAGTGCCTATTATCAAAGAACAGAAATGGTGCATTTAGTAAAGAAGATATTGAACAATACCTTTCTAATAGCTTAGGCGCAAAACAGGTTTTATGGCTTGATCATGGCGCTTTAGAGGGTGATGATACCGATAGCCACATCGACACCCTTGCTCGCTTAGTACCAAACGATACCATATACTATGTAGGTACAGATAATGAAGCCGACTCTCACTATAATGAGCTAAAGCTGATGGAAAAGCAACTCCATTCATTCCGCACCATTAATGGGAAATATTATAACTTAATAATGCTTCCCCTTCCATCACCTATCTATGACGAAAACGGAATGCGATTACCTGCCACCTATGCCAATTTTCTAATTATGAACCACACCGTATTGGTACCAACATATGGGCAACAGGAGAATGATGAATGCGCATTAAGATTAATTGAGAAATCTTTTCCTAATTATAAAATTATTGGTATTGATTGCAATGCCCTTATAAAACAACATGGATCGCTACATTGTGTAACAATGCAATTCCCTAAAAATGTTATAGTAAAATGAAAGAAAATATCAAAATAGGAATTATACAACAATCTTGTTGTGATGATATAAAAGAGAACCAAATGCGCATTATAAGCAAGCTAAAAAGGCTTGCTGCCGATGGTGCTGAACTAATAGTGTTGCAGGAACTTCATGATTCTTTGTATTTTTGTCAAACTGAAGATACCACAAAATTTGACTTAGCATCTTCAATACCAACTGGAGAGCCATGTGTAATTTATAGTGCTATCGCAAAGGAATTAAAGATTGTTCTCGTAACTTCTCAATTTGAAAAACGTGCACCTGGGCTATATCACAACACCGCCGTAGTATTTGATAAAGATGGCTCTATTGCTGGGAAATATCGAAAAATGCACATTCCTGATGACCCTGCATATTATGAAAAGTTCTATTTTACTCCTGGAGATATTGGATTTGAACCAATTGAAACATCTTTAGGCAAACTTGGAGTGCTTGTGTGCTGGGATCAATGGTATCCCGAAGCAGCTCGGATCATGGCTCTTAAGGGTGCAAATATGCTTATATATCCTACTGCTATTGGATGGGAAAGCACGGATAATGATGATGAAAAGATTCGTCAACAAAATGCTTGGATAATATCACAACGAGCACATGCAGTAGCTAATGGCATACCTGTAATTGCTGTAAATCGAACAGGAAAAGAAAAAGACATTTCTGGAAATACTAATGGCATTAGTTTTTGGGGACACAGTTTTATTGCGGGACCTCAAGGTGAATTACTTTATGAAGCGCCAAATGATGAAGAAGCAACAGTGATTGTTAATGTCGATTTAAAACGATCGGAACAGGTGCGTCGATGGTGGCCTTTCCTGCGAGATAGGCGCATTGATGCCTACAATGATATTTTAAAACGTTTTGTCGATTAAAACAATAATAGCTAT
>JAVWYO010000182.1:0-2270 GCA_036661515.1 Muribaculaceae bacterium
AGTATTTCACAAGAAGCAGAATATCCGTTTTCTGTTTTAGAAACATTTATTTTTATCTTATTTTCCATAACTCATTTCGTTAATGTTTTGAACTAAAATTTTAACCCCGATTGGTTTTCAACACTTTGTAATTCGTTTCCCCAAATGTCGTCTGACGGCTTACCATTTAATGTTACTTTACCCGGTTTTGTTTGATGTTTTAATTGTCGATGACTCCCTCTTATCTTCGACACATACCAACCATCGGCTAAAAGTATTTTTAATACTAACCCCGTTTTTAATACTTTCATTTTAATTGATTTAATTCAATGTTGCAAATATAGTAACTACATTACTATTATAGTAGCATCTATTACACAAATAGTATCCATTTTACTATTATTTAACTTTGTTAGGTAAACGCACAGAGTGCATGGAAATCGTGTACTCATTAATATATAGTAGCAGCTGTTATTAATATTTTATCGTTTATTCTTTTAAGGTAGGCAGATTATGATTAATTTTGTGTGTTGGAATAATTTAATCAAATAATAATATAATTATATGGCTACAACTCCTGAATTTAAGTATCAGGCTCCATTCCCTTTAGGACCTGACAAAACGGAATACTATCTACTTACAAAAGACTTTGTGTCAACTGCCAACTTTGAGGGCAACACCATTTTGAAAGTCGCTAAAGAAGGACTTACGACAATGGCTAATACTGCTTTTCGTGATGTCTCATTTCTACTGCGTCGCGCTCACAACGAGCAAGTTGCTAAAATACTTAGCGACCCTGAAGCAAGCGAAAACGACAAATACGTGGCTCTAACATTCCTTAGAAACGCCGACGTTTCGGCCAAAGGCAAACTACCTTTGTGCCAAGATACTGGTACTGCTATTATTCACGGAGAAAAAGGACAACACGTGTGGACGGGATATTGCGACGAGGAAGCCCTTTCGCTTGGCGTATATAAAACCTATACCGAAGAGAGTCTTAGGTATTCACAAAATGCACCTCTTAATATGTATGACGAGGTAAATACAAAGTGCAATCTACCTGCTCAAATTGATATTGAGGCAACTGAAGGATTAGAATATAAGTTCCTTTGCGTCACAAAGGGTGGCGGGTCGGCTAATAAGACCTATCTTTTCCAAGAGACAAAAGCGCTACTCAATCCCACTACTCTCGTTCCATTCTTGGTTGAGAAAATGAAAACGCTCGGCACAGCCGCTTGTCCTCCTTATCACATAGCATTTGTCATTGGTGGCACATCTGCCGAAAAAAATCTACTAACAGTTAAGCTCGCATCTACTCATTATTACGACAATCTGCCCACTACTGGCAATGAAGGAGGGCGCGCATTCCGAGATATTGAGCTTGAAAAGCAAGTCCTAAACGAAGCCCACAAAATAGGCTTGGGTGCACAATTTGGCGGTAAATATTTTGCTCACGACGTGCGCATCGTTCGTCTTCCTCGTCACGGCGCATCATGCCCTGTGGGTATGGGAGTTAGTTGCTCTGCCGACCGTAACATAAAGTGCAAAATAAATGCCGACGGAATATGGATTGAAAAACTTGATAGCAATCCTTCGGAATTAATCCCTGCTGAATATCGCAAAGCTGGTGAAGGGGAAGCGGTTAAAATCAATCTTAACCAACCAATGCCTAATATCCTTAAAGAATTAAGCAAATACCCCGTATCGACACGCCTTTCACTTAACGGAACAATTGTTGTCGGTCGCGACATAGCTCATGCTAAGCTCAAAGAACGCCTCGACAATGGCGAGCAACTACCTCAATACATCAAAGATCACCCTATATACTATGCAGGACCCGCAAAAACTCCTGCTGGAATGTCTTGTGGCTCAATGGGACCCACAACGGCTGGGCGCATGGACTCTTACGTTAATCTATTTCAAGAAAATGGAGGTAGCCTCATTATGCTTGCAAAAGGCAATCGCAGCCAAGCAGTTACCGATGCTTGCAAAAAACATGGTGGCTTCTACCTTGGCAGCATTGGCGGTCCAGCAGCAATTCTTGCACAAGATAATATCAAGAGCATAGAATGCCTTGAATATCCCGAACTTGGCATGGAAGCAATATGGAAAATAGAAGTAGAAAATTTCCCAGCATTCATCTTAGTTGACGATAAAGGCAACGACTTCTTCACACAAATCAAGAACAACTGCCCATTTGGTAAATAGCCAAAAGAGAACGCAACGATAACCAAAAGCTCCTCTCACGAATACGTGACGAGGAGCTTTTTTATCCCATTTTCTATCAAATT
>JAVWYO010000183.1:0-2257 GCA_036661515.1 Muribaculaceae bacterium
GCGTTATTTTCCATGTCGCTGGGTCAAGATTTGGATCGATTGCCATTGCATGAGCCGTTGGCTTCTCAACGATTAATTTCATTGAACCGTTAAATGTTCCGACGGTTCCATGAACTGTAGTTTCTCCAGTTACAATACCTTTCACAACTCCATTATCTGGATCTATTGTTGCAATAGAATTATCATCTATGCTCCATTTTAAAGCAGCTGGTGAAATTGGCATCATTGTCTCGTTCATCAATGCTTGAACCTCTACTGGATATTCCTTATATGTGTCATTTATCACTGCTGGAAGGCGCATAGCCAATTTATCACTCTCGGCTACCGTTACTGCTATTGAGGTTTTCAAGCCTTTATATGTTCCTGTCAAGGCATAAAGGCCTTCACCGCTTCCTATAAATGTGTCTTCATTTTCTATAAAACCAAGCTGTGTAGGACATGATAATTTAACGCCTTTAACGTCGTTATCAATCAACATTCCATATTTATTATAGCCATAGAACACAGGACGATACACGCCATGCTTAGGAAATTCCATTGCAAAATCCATAAAGCTAATTGAGGCAATAACATTATCTTCGGGGGTATCAAGAACTAAATACATACCATTTGCATCGGCACGTTCTTTTCCATCACTTACTCTATTTAGTACTCCAAGATTTTGAACATATAATGTAGAAGAACCTCCGCCATCACCATTTGTTGCATAATCGGCTCCGGCATAAATCATAATATCCGACATTTCGGCATAGGTTCCTCCTGATGAGATAGATGAACGCCCATCGAGAATACAAAATATTGCCTTACCTTGATCTTTGGTGTGCCCAAACATAGTGCGTGGGTGACGTGCTTGGTCGCCTTGTGGTACTTTTTTACCATCACGAACAAGAAACACATTAGAACCCACCGCCTGCGTAATATTAGGTGTTATTCCGCCATGTATTCCCATTGGTTGCCTTAGGTCAAATTCTATTATGTCACCCTCTTTAAGCCCTGCAATTATTGATGTGGCTGTTCCATCGGCACTTAATACACCTTGTTGTGGAGCAATAGCCATGTTTCCGCTTTCACTTATTGCGCCCACTACTTTTACTTTAACAGGAGAGTTTATTTTCCATTTTTCGCCTTCAAGCATTTGAATTGCTACCTCTTTACCACCTTTGGCGGTGTGTGTATATTTCCCATTAACGGGAGTAAAAAGAACCAATTCATTGGTAAATCTATCCCTATTTACTCGGTTTATCTTTATTGACTCGCCTCCATTGATTTTCATTGAGGTTGTTTGCGTCAAAGTCGTACACCATGGCGTTAATTTATCAGTTATTACAAACTGTGGGTCCCAAGGATTATTTGGAGGGGTAGCCATTTCTCCATTTTGAACACACCCATAGATAGGTATTCCAACTGGAGTTTGCGTCGTATAAAAGTCGCCATTAGTACCAGCAATATAGTACTTACCGGGTTTTGTGCGCTTTACTGCGTGATCTCTAATTGTTTCTACGCCAATAATTGAGTCATTACCAAGTTCACATGTAATATTTAGATATGGATTATTTTTGGTATCAACAATTAAGAAAAATGTCCTGAAAACGAGGCTATTCTCCTCGCCTGTAAATTTTATTGAAGTATATACCGTCCCTGGTCCTACTTGTGTGTGTTGAAGGGTGTCAACGGTAAACGAGTGCCCATCAATTATAGTCCTATATACCTTTGCTTGCAATGATGTGCAAGTAACGATAAGTACTGCAATAAGCAGTAATAAACGATGTAAATTTTTAATCATTATTTTATAGATTTTACGGTTAAAAAAGAGCCAATTACTTATCCTTTTGATTTTTACTTGTGAGTATTTTACAAAAAATTAATAAAAATGCGTTCCCAAACTATATTAGGAACGCATTTTTTATTTTATAGCTTTAATCCTAAATTAAAGAACTACTTTCTTAATAACTGGAGCACCAGCAACGATAGCCTTAACTATGTAAGCACCAGCAGCAGGAGCTGCGATTTCTGTTGCATTGTGAGCAGTAGAGATTGTTTGACCAGCTAAGTTAACAATAGTGATTTCACTTGCTTCTTCACTTACTGTTATAACAGTACCATTAACAGTAATTGTTGCACCGTCGGCTACAGTAGCGTCATTAACACCTGCAGGAGCAAATCCTTCTTCAGCTATCAAATATACACCAAAACCATTATAACATTTGAATGTCATAAGATAAGCACCTTCTTTGCCAGCAGCATCTTTTACCATTTG
>JAVWYO010000184.1:0-2209 GCA_036661515.1 Muribaculaceae bacterium
TTTAGGATGCTTTTCATTTCTTTGTTGGTAATCAGTTGATAATCGGTGCGAAAAGTGGCCTGTTCTTGCAACTTGTCTTAGGTGATTTGGCACTATATATTGGTTTAAATGGCTAATTTGGGGTGGTATGTGATTTTTTATTGGTTATAATTTTCATTATCTGTAATATTCTATTACTTTTGCAATTCTGAATTAAAGTAATTAAGATTAATTATAGTTATTATTTAAACGAAAATGGCTAAGAACGAAAAAAGTACTCGTACTTCAATAGAGGAGATTAACGAATCTCTATCATCGATTGAACAAAATGTTGAGAAGAACAAAAAAATGATTTTGTGGGTGGTTATTGGCATTGTTGTCGTGGCTGCTGTGGTACTTGGATATATTTATGGAGTGCGTAATCCTAATATTGAAAAGGCTAAGGCTGAAATATCTCTTGCTGATATGCAAGCTGCTCAGGGTAATGACTCGATTGCTCTTGCTCAATATAAAGCTGTATCAGACAAATATAGTTGTGAACCAGCAAATCGTGCCGCTCTTGAAGCTGGTATTCGTCTTTACACTGCTGGAAAATATCAAGAAGCTCTAAATTATCTACAAAAATATGATATTACGGAGGCTATGGTGGGCGCTGCGTCTCAATCTTTGATTGGTGACTGCTACGTTAACTTGAAAAAATATGACGATGCAATTAAGTATTTTGAGAAAGCTATTAGCTTATCAGAAAGCAATCCGCTATATACTCCTTTATTTATGATGAAGGAAGCTACTGTGTATCGCGAATTAAAGAACTACAAGGCTGAGGCAGAACTTTACAAGACCATTGATAGCAAATATCCAGAATTTGCAGCGTCTTATCAAACAGACATTAAAAAATATCTTGAACGCGCTGAAGCTCAAGCTGGCGAATAATATAGATAAAATAAATAAGGTTACAGAAAAGGTTGCTTCATTACGGTGTCGCAACCTTTTTTTATAATTGATTATTATGTGGATAATTTTTGCCATATTGTCGGCAATGCTTCTTGGAGTATACGACATTTTTAAGAAAAAATCGGTTACAGGCAATAATGTCCTTACGGTGCTTTTCCTTAATACACTGTTTGGAGCCTTGCTCCTTTCTCCCATTGCCCTGCATGATATTGTGGCTGGCGATTTTGGCCTTGGTGGTGATATATCGGGACATTTAAAGATTTTATTGAAGTCATTTATCGTACTTTCGGCATGGATTCTTGGCTATTTCGGCATAAAGCATTTGCCACTTACTATTACTGGGACAATAAGTGCCACACGCCCTATCCTTGTGCTTATTGGCGCATTGCTGATATATGGAGAGACGTTAAATGGAATGCAATGGATAGGGGTGTCTATGGGATTTGTGTCGCTCTTTTTTATTAGCCGAATAGGGAGCAAAGAGGGATTCTCGGTGAGGAGCAACAAATGGATATGGCTGTGCCTTGGGTCGACTGTCATGGGGGCAATAAGTGGACTATATGATAAATATCTGCTCCAGCAGTTTGAGCCACTTGAAGTGCAGTCGTGGTATGCGATATATCAGTTTGCCATTATGGGCGCTACAATATTCATTTTGAAGAAAGGTAAGCACGATACCACACCTTTTGTGTGGCGTTGGAGCATACCGTGTATTGCTATATTTCTAACAGTTGCCGATCTTGCATATTTCTATGCGCTATCGCTCGATGGTGCGATGATTTCCATCGTGTCAATGATACGAAGAGGAAGTGTTATAGTTCCATTCCTATATGGTGTAGTAATTTTGAAGGAGAAAAACGTCAAGCTAAAAGTAATAGACCTCACAATCCTCCTTATAGGCTTAGTCCTTCTTGTGATAGGAAGTATGAAATAACAAACGAAAAAGGGTCAGCGGAAATTTCTGGTGGATGAGCATTGTTGATTAGCCATATAGGTTATCTATTCAGAAGATGAAGAAAGCAATATCCTGTATTTCCCTGAATTGACTCCTTAGAGCTTTAATTTTAGCATTGAAAGATTTTGCTGATGCGTTTGTCAGCCTATTTTGGAAATAGTTTATAATGGTTTCGTTGTGTACGGTGAATGTCTCGATGACTGTTTTGAATTGGATTGGATTAAACTTTTCTATTTCATTATACCATCTTATTAGTGGACAGTAATGAACATTTTCAAGACGTTGCGCGAATGTCTTGTTTGACTTTGCGGTTATCATATC
>JAVWYO010000185.1:0-2112 GCA_036661515.1 Muribaculaceae bacterium
GAATAGGCATAGGAGATAAATATCTTCACCCCACGATTTAATAATACGTTATTTGGTGTATTTGCGGAGCTTGTAGCGGCCTTTTGATTGCGATTGGGAGCCATATTCTATGGCTCTGGTGGGGCATGAGTGAATGCAGCGCAGGCACATGGCGCAGTTGTTGTCCCAGTAGGGAATCCCTCTGTCGTTTAAATGTATATTATGTGTTGGACAATTCTTTTGGCAAAGGCCACAAGAAGTGCATTTATCGGTGGTTACCTTGAATGACTTGGCAGACATGGCAAATTTTCGAAAAATAGGATAGATTAAGCGCGTTTTGAGCCACTTAAAATTGCCCGTAACGACATCTTCACCAGTAAAATGCTCTGTTATGCGTAGTGCAATGTTGTCGAGCCTTTCCTGTGCATTGTCTAACTTCTCTTGAGCTATGGCATCGGAGTCAACGTCAAAGCCTGGTAGTAAAATATAATTGTTAGGCATTTGTACTGAGAATGCGGCGTTTCCTGATATGCCCCCAAGAGCTTTACGCCACACTTTGACCGATAGACCGATGTCATCGCCACATGTGCATGCCATGTAGCAATAGGATTTTGCAGAATATCCATATAGGTGCATCTTGCTTATGAAATCGAGAACGATAGGAGCTGGTCCCCATGAGTAGGTTGGGAATACCCAGCCTACCGATTCCTCTTCGGTAAGTGTGAATTTAAATTCTTTGTTTACTATGGCATCGCTGATGGAAATAATGCGGTCGTCCAATCGTTTAGCAAGTTGTTCGGCTATCCATTTGCTATTGCCTGTGCCAGAAAAGAAAAATATCATATTAGTGGATTGTTATAAGAGTTGCACCAAAGCCATATTCACGAAAACTGGCATCTTGTGCAGTGCACGTTTTATATTTCTTTTTAAGTTCGTCGATAACTGCTTTGCGAAGAACGCCTTCGCCCTTGCCATGAATAAATACAATCTTAGTGCCTTTATGGTGGATATTATCGGCCATTACACGACGGAATTCTGTTAGCTGTATTTCGAGCATATCAGAGTTTGAAAGTCCTGCGGTGGAATCGATTAATTCGGTAATATGTAGGTCACATTCTATTATTTCACTTTTAGGTTTTTCGTGCTTTGTAACTGTTTTATTTGCCTTACGATCAATATCCTGCTTTGCTTTCATTGCTACTTCAAGTTCGCGAGTGTCGATTTCCATAGGACGATTAGGCACATCATTTTTTACAACGGTAAGAGCGATAACAGGATTATCGAAATATTCATTTTCCTGGAAACAATGTAATTTGTAAAATTTAGTAGTGTCGAGGCGTTGCTCTACCAATACTGGATTTTTCAGCTTAAATGATTTATCTTGTTTAAAAGCAATGTATTGAATAGCAATTCGGGATAAATTGGAAAGGTCGGCATGAGCAATTTGTTCAAGATGAACCTGAATGTTTGGTTCCACTATGCCATGATATCGAGTAGTCCAATCCTCATTGTCGTTTTTGCTCATATACGTGAAATAGAGGAAGTAATTGCTGTCATTGACGAGATATGTGTCGAAATCGGAGCTACTAAGAGATTTAAGATTTGATGCTTCGTAAGCCAACACAACGTTTAGAGCGTTGCCATCTTGAGTTTCGATAACAGGCATCTCTTTAGGCTTTTCGGGCTCAATATATTTTGAGGGAATAGGCTTCGGTGTGCTATACACCGATGGCTTTGGCTTTTGTGATTCTATTACTACACATTCTCGGACAGGGATAGGTGTTTCAAAGCCATCGTCATCAACATAAGCAATGTTTCCTTCAATTTTTATTATTGTTCCTCCACCTACTGAGTTGAGGTATCTAACTATATCACCAGCTTTAGCCATAATTTATTTTTTTGATTGCTCAAAATTACAATTATTAGTCGAGCATACTACATATCTTTTGATTAAATTTGCAGTAAATTTGAGATAAAAAATTATGCAAGACGATATTCGTAATATTCGTATAGAGGATTATAATTATCCTTTAAGTGACGAACGCATAGCCAAGCACCCGCTTGCGGAGCGAGATCATTCAAAATTGCTGTTATACAAAGATGCAAAGATTTCGGAACATCATTTCTATAATC
>JAVWYO010000186.1:0-1968 GCA_036661515.1 Muribaculaceae bacterium
GCGCTGTGCACATTGTGCAAGATAGTAGGGGTCTACACCTATGCAGTGTCCTCCCACAAGTCCAGGTCGGAATGGAAGGAAATTCCACTTTGTGCCTGCTGCTTCGAGAACGGCTTGGGTGTCTATGCCCATAAGATTAAATATCTTGGCAAGCTCGTTTACAAATGCGATGTTTATGTCGCGTTGGCTGTTTTCAATAACTTTAGCAGCTTCTGCAACTTTCATTGTTGGTGCGAGGTGCGTGCCAGCAGAGATGACAGATGCGTAAACCTCATTAATAATTTTGCCAATTTCTGGTGTGCTACCAGAAGTTACTTTTTTGATATGCTCAACCGTGTGTAATTTGTCGCCAGGATTTATACGTTCAGGGCTGTATCCAGCAAAAAAGTCGGTATTGAATTTCAGTCCAGAAACACGTTCTACGACGGGAATACATTCGTCTTCAGTCACACCAGGATAAACGGTTGATTCGTAAACCACAATGTCGCCTTTGCTTATAACTTTACCTACGGTTTCGCTGGCTCCATATAGAGGAGATAGGTCGGGATTATGATTTTCATCGACTGGTGTAGGAACGGCAACTATATAGAAGTTGCAATCGCGTATGTCGTCAATATTAGCAGTACAATGAAAGCCATTGGCTATTGCTGTTTGTAGTAGCTCATCGGAGACTTCAAGAGTTGCATCGTGTCCTGCCATAAGGGCATCAACCCGACGTTGGTTCATGTCGAAGCCAACAGTCTTGTATTTTGTTGAAAAAAGTCTTGCTAATGGCAAGCCTACGTAACCGAGACCGATAACACAAATTTTTCTTTCCATGTGTGATTTTATTTTAGATTATCCCAATACCATTGGCAGGCTTCTTTTAGGCCAGCTCGCATAGAGTATCTTGGATTGTAGTTTAATAATCGTTTTGCTTTATCAATACATGCAAGAGAATGCGGAATGTCTCCGAGTCGATTAGGTCCGTGTACTATCTCTACATCACTTATTTTTGTGTCAAATTCAGATAGATTTTCTTGTAGATAGCCGACTAATTGATTTAGCGTTGTGCGTTCTCCAAACGCAGTGTTATAAACTTGATTAACTGCTTCAGTGCCACTTTTTGCTTCGAGTGCAAGGAGATTCATCTGAACTACGTTGGCAATATATGTGAAATCACGAGAATATTCTCCGTCGCCATTAATAATAGGAGATTCGTGATTGATAAACTTCTTTACAAATAATGGAATAACAGCCGCATAAGCGCCATTTGGATCTTGACGACGACCGAACACATTGAAATAGCGTAACCCGATACATTCAATGCCATAGGTACGTGAAAACACATCGGCATAAAGTTCATCAACATATTTTGTTATGGCATATGGTGAAAGAGGGCGACCTATAACATCTTCAACTTTTGGTAGTGATTTTGAATCTCCATAAGTAGATGATGATGCGGCGTAAACGAATCGTTTAACTTTGGCATCACGTGCTGCTACAATCATATTTAGGAAACCACCAATATTTACTTCATTTGTAGTAATAGGATCCTTTATTGAGCGTGGGACAGACCCCAAAGCTGCTTCATGCAGAACATATTCAATTCCTTCAAGAGCTTTGTTACACGTTTCAAGATTGCGAATATCCCCTTCAATAAGTGTAAAATTGGGATTTGATAAGAATGGTTCGATGTTATGGTGATGTCCTGTAGAGAAATTGTCAAGGCATACAACTTTGTCTCCTTGATTTAGGAGAGCTTCACAGAGGTTGGAGCCGATGAAACCGGCGCCTCCTGTTATTAATACTTTTTTCATTTAATATGCGTTTTAGCGAGTGTGTTTTCGCTATAAATCTTTGTCATTATATTTTGTTGCTATCCGATGACTTGCATGATGTCGTTTTGGATGCTTTTGGGGATATCTTTGCAGGTGGTGGCGATGAGGCGGGCTTGGTGGGCGTAGGCGGGGTCGGTGGTTTCTATGT
>JAVWYO010000187.1:0-1872 GCA_036661515.1 Muribaculaceae bacterium
TTTTGGTTACTAAGCGCAAAGCTATTAAATTTGTAAAAGAGATTTTTTCTAAAAAAGATAACGATGAGAAAAAAATATAATAGAATACTGCTAAAGCTCAGTGGTGAATCACTAATGGGCAAACAAGGTTATGGCATAGATGCCGAGCGCCTTAGTGATTATGCCGAACAGATAAAGGAGATTACAGAAATGGGCGTAGAAGTTGCAATCGTAATAGGCGGTGGCAATATTTTTAGAGGAGTGTCGGGAATGAGTAAAGGAGTTGACCGCGTAAAGGGCGACCAAATGGGGATGCTTGCTACTGTTATAAATTCTCTTGCACTTTGTTCGGCTCTTGAAAGTGAGGGGCAACCAGCGCAGGTTTTTACGGCTATAAATATGTTTCCTATTGGTGAGCATTATAGCAAATGGAAAGCAATTGATGCTCTTAAAAAAGGCAAGGTTGCAATCTTATCTTGTGGCACAGGGAATCCATTTTTCACCACAGATACGGGTTCAGCTTTGCGAGGGATTGAGATAGAGGCCGATGTAATGCTCAAGGGAACACGAGTAGATGGAATTTATACTGCTGATCCCGAAAAGGACTCCACAGCAACCAAGTTTGGCGAAATTTCTTATGATGAGATTTATACGCGAGGGCTGAAAGTAATGGATTTAACGGCGACTACCCTATGTAAGGAAAATAAGTTACCAATAATAGTATTTGACATGGACAGTAAGGGTAATTTAGTAAAGGTAATGAATGGGGAATCGGTAGGTACGCTTGTTTATTAAAATAATAACATAAAAAACAAATAATATGAACGATGTAAATTTTTATATATCTTCAGCCGAAGAGAAGATGGAAATGTCGGTAGAATTTCTTGATGAGTCGTTGGCTCATATACGTGCAGGTAAGGCTAACACAAAAATACTTGATGGAATACGGGTTGAGTATTATGGTAGTGCTGTGCCTATAGCTAATGTAGCCAATGTATCGGTTCCCGATGCGCGAACGATAGCTATTACCCCGTGGGAAAAGCCAATGTTTAAGGAGATAGAAAAAGCGATAATAAATTCTGAACTTGGGATAACACCAGAGAGCAATGGCGAGATAATACGAATATCCATACCGCCATTGACAGAAGATAGGCGTAAGGCTTTAGTAAAGCAGTCGAAGGGTGAAGCCGAGCAAGCAAAGATATCGGTTAGAAATGCCCGACGCGACGCAATTGAGGGGTTAAAGAAAGCCGTGAAAGAAGGTATGCCAGAAGATGTAGAGAAAGATGCTGAAGCAAAGATGCAAAAGATTCACGATAAGTTTATGAAGCGCATTGATGATCTTTTTGGTGCGAAAGAGCGCGAGATACTCACAGTGTAAACTTATATAGGGTTGGTAATTCAATCTTGGGGAACAAATTTTGAAGAAAAAGGCGGAATTTGTATTTATAGACTTGCAGAATATTAAAAAAACAATTAACTTTGCAACGCTTTTAGAGAAATCAAAGCCGGTCCCATAGCTCAGTTGGTTAGAGCATCTGACTCATAATCAGGGGGTCCATGGTTCAAGCCCATGTGGGACCACTTTAATTAAGCACTTACATTAATTTGTAGGTGTTTTTTTGTTGATATTAGGGCTCACTTGGGAAAGAATTGCTATTTTCCAGAGTTTGACACATGTGGTGGTTAAACGTGTGGATTACAGATGGTTACAGCTATTAAAATGTAGTAATATTAAAGTGAGCTCCGCGAATGCAATTGTGGAGTAATGCTATATGATTCAGCCAAGAACTTCTTAGACGTTTTGACTGCGCACCCACAGCAATCAAAAGTGTCTCTTATAGAATGTTGGTGGCGTGCAACGTCTTCGACGTTGGATGCGTTATATTGGCT
>JAVWYO010000188.1:0-1805 GCA_036661515.1 Muribaculaceae bacterium
ACATAGAAACCACCGACCCCGCCTACGCCCACCAAGCCCGCCTCATCGCCACCACTTGGAGCCACCCCACCCCTCTCCAATCCCAGCTCCTCACCGAGCTCCCTGCATAGACATTATAATATGCCAATAAACCAATTAAAAGCAGGAGCCGTCCTAAACTATGTAATACTTGCACTAAATGGTGTAGTAGGCTTAGCATATACGCCATATATGCTTCGCATGCTTGGCCAAAGTGAATTTGGATTATATTCTCTTGCGGCATCTGTTATTGCATACTTAACGTTGCTCGACTTTGGTTTTGGAAATGCGATAATACGATATACTGCAAAATTTATTGCCGAAAAAAAGTTTGACAAACTATATTCCATGTTTGGAATGTTTGCTATTGTATATTCTATAATTGGAATACTTGCTTTTGCTGGAGGTTTATTCCTTTATTTCAATATCAATAACTTATTCGGAACAACACTTACACCAGATGAATTAGCAAAAACACAAAACATTGTGTTGCTAATGGTTTTTAATCTTGCAATAACATTCCCTTTAAGTATTTATGGTTCTATTATAACAGCTTATGAAGATTTTATATTTATTCGAGTTGTCTCTATAGTTAGAATCCTATTAAACACAGCTGTTATGATTTGCTTGCTTAGTATAGGCTACAAAGCATTGGCAATGGTAGTCGTTCAGACAGCTTTTAACATCGCAACCCTCCTTTTAAATTACTTTTATTGCCGATATAAAATCCAAATAAAGATATATTTCAAAAATTTTGATTGGAGTTTTCTGAAAGAAATTGCTATTTATTCATTTTGGATATTTTTAAACGCTATAATGGATCGCATATATTGGAGCACTGGACAATTTGTATTAGGGGCAACAGTTGGTACAGTTGCCGTAGCCGTTTTTGCTGTAGGAATTACATTACAACAAATTTATATGTCTTTTTCGGGTGGTATTACAGGGGTGTTACTTCCTCATACGACAGCAATGATTGCACGAAATTGTAGTAATAAAGAGGTTTCTGATATGTTTATAAAAACAGGGAGAATACAATTTATAATTTTGGCTTTTATCCTTTCTGGATTTATAGTGTTTGGACGTCAATTTATTATTTTTTGGGCAGGAGTTGACTACGAAGATGCTTACATAATAACATTATTATTTTTCGTTCCATTAACAATACCTTTAATTCAGAATTTAGGAATAATAATTCTTCAAGCACGCAATCAAATGCGGTTTCGTTCAATCCTTTACATCTTTATAGCATTAGGAAGTTTAGCCATTCAAATCCCCTTAGCAAAACATTACGGAGGCATCGGGTGCGCCATTGCTATCGCTGGAGCATTGACACTTGGGCAAGGGCTTATCTTGAATATTTATTATCAACGTGTCCAAAAAATAGATATAATTAAGTTTTGGAAAGAGATAGGTAAAATGGCAATTGTTCCCATTATTATTAGCTTTTCAACATTTCTTATAATATCTCATTTTCAAATAAATACAATTCTAAGATTGATAATTGGAATTATTATATTCTCAGTAATTTACTTATTAGCATTTTGGAAAATAAGCATGAATGCTTATGAACGAAATCTATTGTGGTCTCCAATACATAAAATAATAACTAAATTTGGTATCTGAGTGATTGTTATAACCAAAAAAAGTGATTGTTGTGGATGCTGGGCATGTGCTCAGTGTTGTCCAAAGCAATGCATTTCAATGGATGAGGATTCCGAAGGATTCCTTTATCCCAAAGTTGATGCTTCATTGTGCATAGATTGCAAATTATGCGAAAAGGTTTG
>JAVWYO010000189.1:0-1650 GCA_036661515.1 Muribaculaceae bacterium
GAATATTGTCCGTTTGTAATGACATCGGTTAGATCACCCATATTAATTTCATATTCCAAATTAGAGGCTGGATTGTCGAGCGCTTCTTGCAATGTAGCATATCCTCGCGTAGACACGCGAGTGAAGTTTACTGCATAATGAAAATTTGGTTGGAAATTAAATTTTACACGAGGTGAGCCATCGGCTTGTGGCTGAGAAAGTTCGATACGGTAATATGTTGCAACAGCGTCGCCTGCATAGCGCCCTTTGACAATGAGATAGGCTGATGTGGCCGATGTCGTATTTTCGTGAGGGAACATATATACCGTTTCTCCTGCTTCAAATACAGGACTTGCTGCTGTGCCAAAATAATTGATGCGTGATGCCGCATCGTAGCTTGGAGTTTGATTCTCTCCTGCTAAGTATATTAGTTTTCCTCCCTCAGAAGGTGCATCGAGCAATGACACGCCATCAACAATCAATGATGTAGCAGGAGCCGTTACCGAAATTTTAGATACCACATTGCGCAGTTCGATGGGCTTCTCTACTGTCCCGAGAGTGGTGGTCCCTGAGATGCCACTAAGAGTAATAGCTGTCGACACCATGGGCAAAGGTAGCGTTTTGAGCGTTTGAGCTACTGTGCCTAACGTCAACTTACTGCTGATGCTTTCCAATGTAGCTGTGGCAGGGTCAAATAGGGCAGGGGTTGTTACCAATGCACGATTGATGATATTCGTAGCGTTTGCCAATAACAACACAGAGCAAGACTTATCATAATCCGTAAGTGCTGCCGAGATTGATGAACCATTAACTTTTGCCGAAACTTTTTCTATAAGTTTTGATGTCGATTCTCCACCATCAAACACCAACACTTCGAGCGATTTCAATTGCTTTTCAGAATCTGATGTTGCACTACGAGTTTCTACAATAGTAGCATCGGCAGCATGCACATAAATTTGCACGCTATTATCTTCGCCACCAGTTACAAGTGTGGCATCTTCCTTTGAGCATGAAAGCAGGAGCAACATAGCGCTCAGTGCTAATATTATATTTTGTAATTTCATATCTTCCTATTTTGCAATGTGTAATTTTGTCTATGGCTTTTTATAGCTAACTTTTATGTTCTTTGTAAATTTGTCCCATTTGACGATGATGTTAGCAAAATCTGGCGTATCGACATTGCTACCAGGATTAGCTGTCATATATTCTTCATTCGCATTAATGGTAAGTTGCATCTCCTGATTGCCATCTGGGTACTCCACTTTTGATTCAACGATTTTTAACTTTACTGCATCGGCATCTTTTTCAACTTTGTAGGTTATTTTATTCGAATTTGATACTAAAACTTGCATTTTTTTAGCATCTGTCCCCGTGAGTGTAATAGCCGAAGTAGTAACCTTAATATGAGCTCCTCCTATGCTATCGTCATAACCGCCATCTTCCCATGGCGTTATGGTTGTATATACTGGCAAAGATGGCACACGATCAATAGTAGAGCTTCCCATTCCCATAATAATACCAGTTATCTTATACACATTGTTGCGCACTGTGGCATAAGGGTTTGCGGGATTATTCATGTCTTTTATTTGTATCTTATATAGATTGTCAACGTTTTCCGCCCAGGGTATATTTACAATCAGATATGTAGCCTTAAGTGCATCTATCGCGGTG